>NZ_CP019609.1:1500000-1800000 GCF_001998885.1 Vagococcus penaei | reverse complement strand
TAATAAATCGAATATTGTAACATAATAAAGCCATTCGCTAATAATTCCTTGCGAAATAATCGATAATTTCGTTGATCTACTTTTGTGTCACTTGGTAAATCAAACATACATAAAATTCGCATTTGTTGATACCTCATTTCCTCGCCTCCACAAAATCCTGCAGATTAATTTGATGTAATAATGCCGGATTCTCCTCAGTCATCGCCTTAACAAAGCTAGATACATATTTTTGCATCACTTGGTCTACAGTACTTTTGGTTGTTTTGTAAAACATGGGCTGATTCAAGAAATCAATTAACGTCAGCCGAGCATCATACGTGAGAAACTCACATTGACTCAGTAATTTATAATCAATCCAATAGTCCATCACTGGCCGAAACGGCTCCATTAAATCATCAACTAAATTATAAGCATTGTACTCATTACAATGAAAAACCCCCAACATCGTTAGTAATCCTTGTCCCACTACTAAACGTGCCATTGCTGCACGTAAAATGGCATAGCCATAATTCATTGCCGCATTTTCAAAACAGTCCGTTTCCCGTGTAAATTCTGACCCATACAATGATTTAAAATAAACCTTTGCCACATGACCTTCACGATTCGTTATATCACCAATCTGGAGCTCACTATACAAATCAGTCATTAAATCCAAACGCTCTTGTGTGACGTCTTTAGTTTGTGCAAACACGATTTGATTTAACATTTTTTGACCAACAATTTCTTTCCAAATAACTGCTTTCAATTCCCTAGTCCACAAAGTTTGGCTTAAGGCTCTTTTTGCTGAACGATGATAGCCTCCATAATTCAGTAGTAACCCTGTTGGCAGGTATTTTTGATCACAGATAACAGTTACAATATTATATTTGGATAGTGCTGATAAAATATTAGTCGTCACCGTCATATTGCCTTCTAAAACTAGCATACTAATATCTGCTAAAGGTAATAAATAACAATGTCCTCCTTTCATAATTTCTAAATTATCAAGCTTCAACTTCATACTTTGGCTATCTTTTACATGTACCACACGCCATGTCAACGCTTACACCTCCCTAGATAAAATAAAAACCCACTCCAAAAGGAATGGGAAATTCGGCATAAAGCCTTATTTTTGTAGATTCTTAAAGATCTAGTAACGGTACGAAGCGTCCTTCGTACCTATATATTACTACATATACTTAATTATTGTCAATAATATCTCGTGGATTTTCTCCTTCTTTTTTAACATAAAAAGGATTGCCTAGTACATCAGTGTTGATTTTGTAAAGCAAGTAATTTTTTTTAAGAAATCGCTTGATAAATTGTCCGTTAGGAGTAACCGAACCATAAAAAGACACAACTTCTTTTGAATCAAACTTGGCTTTATCTATTGGTTTTAACTCCACATAACCTTTTTGATTTGGTAGCGTTCGTGACCCAAATAGTAATTCGACTGTTTCATCATTTACTGTATCAATTACTTTGATACGGTCATTGCGATAAAGTGAAAACATGAAACATGATTCAGCAGATACTTTTTCATCTGTCTTAATCTCTTCGTATCGTTCACGCTTAATGCCATACTGACCGCATTTTCCAAATGTTAAATCTGAATATTTAATTCCCATGATTTCATATTCTGATGTTACGTCATTATAGTAAATATCTGTCCGCCATGGTGAGAGTGATTGCAACACGACTTTCTTACCTTTCGTCACATTTTTCGGCGTAATATCAATCTTAGAACCCAACTTCTTATTGTAGTATTTTAGTTGTTTGACTGCGGGACCATTTTGCTTCTTAGAATATTTTTTCACCCATCCATTTTGTCGGCGATACAGTTCAAACGGACTGACCTCCTGACGCTTAACTTTGCCATTAGGTAAACTGACTTCCTCATAATCCGGATATGTCGCAACAATTTGTTCTAATAATTCAAACGTCTTAGGATCAATTCGATACATCATAAATTTTGCTTTGTCTTTTTTATAAGTCTCAACAAATTTTTTATAGCCATCAACGCTATAGATATCTTTAATTTTATCCAATACATAGTCAGCTGGTTGTTTGTCCTTACCCAGTTGTACCTGACGTGTGGAATAAATAGTCGCGTCACTAATTTTACGGTTCATTTTTTTATCAACTTGATGCGTAAACTTGATAGTTGGTGCTAGTTGACGAACATCTTCTAAAAAATGAGTGAATGGTGGCGTGTAGGCTTCTCTTTCAAACGTTTCTTTATCCAAAATCTCACCCGTTGGTTCATCAATGAGGTGCTCGCCAACTTGTTTAGGAATAATTACTGCATTTTCTTTCTTCCAAATGCGTAGCGTTGGTGTGACTGCTATAACTGCCGCATCAATTGCATGATGATGATGCGTATCACGTGTCTTATTAATACTCCAGCGTTTACGCAAAACACTAGTAAACTTTCCACGAACAACCGTCACCTTAGTATCCAACTGATTCCCTTTAACAAATTGTTGTAGTTCATTTAGTACCACACGTGACGCATATCGTGTGTCAACTAAATTACGAGCAATAAACCGCTTGCGAACATCAATATCACTTAACTTCTCAGTAAAGAGTAAGTTTTTCTTTTTAGTATTATCCATCCGCTTATTTTTAGCCACCATTGCTTTTAGACTAGCGAATGATTGCCCATGACCATTTTGCATCATTTCATAAGGTGTACTTTTTCCTTTTTCTTGATTCATGTTAGCAAAACATAATACTTTATTATTCATGCTATCATCAAAAGAGACAGAAATAGGAATAATATGATCTATTTCATAATTATTAGGTGTACTCAAGATGTCTTCAGCTGGCATTGGCTTACCAGAGTATGGGCAAATTCCTTGTTGTTGGTACCATAAACGCATGATTGTTCGAAGTTTTTTATTTTTATATATTTTGTTATTTAACTCAGTCTCACTCACACCTGATAATGATAAAAATTCTAGATAGGCCTTATCTTTTTCTTGTTCATTTTTCTTTTGAAATTCTTTAATTTGTTTTTTCTCATCTTCTTCATTAGTATCACGAGGCATTTCAATCGCAATATATTGAATATTAGGGTATTTCTGATATAACGCATTAAAAATCTTCATAGTTTGTTTGACTGATTTTCTTACCACTGGGTTATACAAATCAGCTAGGATATGTGGCAAATTAATTTGTGTTTCTGTTTCATAAATATTATCTTTTTCCTTAATTAGGCCTAAATCATAGAGTAGCGTCATTTGTTCCTTTGAAGTGACTAACATCTCAGGAATTAACAGTGACATAGTTTTCAATGAAAAACTGTGCCATTTTTGATTACTACTTGTATGAAACCATTGTTTATTTTGAATCATGGTATCAACCAATGATTCTGTTAAAAATGGATACTTTTCTTTAAATTTTTCTGTTGTCAAAGCCCGACGAATTTCCCCATTTTCTGTGTTTAAAGTCAAAATACGTCCTAAATCATCGAGTAATGTCGTTGGCCAAGTAGCAACATCGATTCCTAATTCAGCAAAATTGCGACAAATTTTCCGATAAATCGCAAGCGAATGCCACTCTGGTTTATCGTCACGGTCAATCCGAAACCCTTTGATGTGTGTTTGTTCTGCACCTGTTACCTGACTAATTAAAGCTAACATATTAATCTTTTTCTTGTCTGTTGTTTTCAAATAATGAATAATTTCCTCTTTATGCTCCGTTGTCAGCTTGCCATCCTCTGTCGTATCAATTCGTAAATTATTTAAATCATTTAACAAATTGAATAGCTGTGCTGTATAGGAATTACTTGCCGCACGATATTCGTCTGGAAAAATCTTATCCTTACCGATTAGAATTTCAAATAAATTATCAAGAACAGTACCATCTTTTTTATAAATACCATAATCAGTTGGTGACTTAAGTGAACCCGGACCTTTAAAATATTCACGTTTACGTGTGATTATCTCACTGACTTGCTTGATAAATTCATCTGTTATGTTTGGATAAAATGCTTGTTGTTGCGATAAGATGGTCATCGCTTCATCTCGATAATCAGCAGTTGGAAATACATTCAGTAATGTTCCTTCATCTTCAGTCACAATCTGACCTCGGACTTTCCCTTCATTTTTCAAACGGTTTAATTGAATTTCTCCTGGTGTCAAGCGTTTTAAGAGTGTTTGATTTTTTTGTAAACTTTCCTGATAAGCACTACTATTTTTTCCTGTTTCATCTTCGACATCTTTCAAGTCATAGCTGATTCCACGACGTTTTACTAGATGATAGAGCGCCAATGCTAATTCTTCTTTTGTTAGTTGTTCCGTTAAACCTTTAACACGTAGCTCATAAGGATTTGGATAAATGTGCTGTTTAGTCGGATAAGGGAAACCTGCTTTTTCTAATAAGTCTTTCATATCATGCAAACGCACATTTCTACGGCGAACTAAACGTCGTGATTGTCGAAAACTACGACGTTCAGCATTTCTTTCTGCAGATGCACTGGGAAAAATACTAACACCTGATTCTAAAATTTTGCCATTAGCATTATTTAATACTGCCCATCCAACAGAAGCGATGCCTATATCGAAGCCTAAATTAACACTTATATCTTTTATCATACTTATGAACCTCCAACTGTCTTTTTATTTAATTGTAGCAAATTTATAACTTATCGACACTACTTTTTATAAAAAATAAAAAAAACAAGCTAAGTAAACTATCTTAGCTTGTTCAAAGGTTATTTATTACCTAGTTATTTCATACCGTTGATGAATGGGTTCGTGTGTTTGTTTAATATTAAAAACGACCCGTTTAGAAATCACATAATTGATAATCGCTGCTAAACTTTGCGATAAAATAGTAAACAAAAATTCATTAAGTAACTGTGCATTACCAATGTATCGACTGACTAAAGGATTGGCAAAAAAAACATGATGGTAATTTAATTGTTTTAAATGTAACGCTTTAATCCAGAATCGTTGATATTTTTCTACAAAAATATAAGCAATTCCTAAATCTAGTAAGAAGACCCCGACTCGAGTCAGTAAGAACTCAAAAAATTGTGTGATACTGTGACGCCACCCAACATGGCTATTCTTAAATACGATATACTTATTGGCAAAAAAAGCAAATAACAAGGCAACTACTTGGCCGACAATGACTGGTAATAATACATTAGTTGTCACTTCACGTGTCGTAAAACGCGTAAAGAAATAAATTAGTGTACCTAATACACCAAATACTACATATAATAAAAACTCATTTCGTCTAATCATCTAATTCACCTCAATAAAAAGGGGGCTTAATCTTACGCTTAAGCCCTCCTTTAGAATCTATTTAGTTAAAATAGTGATTGATTTGTTCTAAGGCATTCTCAGAAAAAACCAACGTGCCGTACTCTTCTAAAATATCATCCGTTACAACTGTACTAGTAGCAAACTCGTACATATGAGCCGCTTGGTTAAGTAGCAAATCTTCACGGAAATTATATGTGTCATAAATGACTTGTAGATAGTAGCAATCATTGTATGCATAAACGTTAGTTATCGCATTTGTGACACGTGAATGTTTGGCTAACTCAATTAACGCCTCAAAATCTGGTAACACAAACTTAATGCTGAAAATATCTTCACTATCTTCATCATCGTACTCCGTTAAAAATGGTTGGAAAGCGGCTGATTGATCTTGTGGGTCGCGTTCCTCTAAATCAAAGTTACCATTCATAACATTTCTTGGTAATTTGTCTTGTAGTGCGCGCTTGATGCTTTCATTATTAAAATCAACATCGTTTTGAGAATCCGATAGGTTATTGGTTGCTTTACTAATAAACAACTCGAGTCCATCACGATTTGGTAGTACTTGGAAAGTGACGGCATCAGTCTCATGGAATTGTTCATCAACATCAACTTCCTCTAAAATACTATAGAAAAATCCTTCGATTTGTTTTTGATTGCCTAACAAGTCTAAGAATGTAATACCTCGAGCTTCTAAGTCTTCACTACCAATTGATACTCGAATCGTATTTTCATTTATACGTTCCATCTCCATATCGCTACACCTCTCTTCTAAATTTATCCTTAGCTTTATTGTATAGTAAATTGCTAAAAAGTAAAGTGAATACGTTCGACAAACAAAAAAACAGCATGTGTTTACAAAGAGCATGCTGAATCAATTGTATTCTTTTTGCAATCCTAATAACTTATTAGAGGCCTGCTAGCATTTGAGCATGTTTTAATTCAATTGCACGAACTTCACGTGGCAAGAATCGACGAATTTCATCTTCATTAAAACCGACTTGTAGTCGTTTATCATCAACCATAATTGGTCGACGTAATAATCCTGGGTTCTTTTGGACTAAGTCTAGTAGGTCTGGAAGTGATAATTCATCTAGATCGACGTCCAATTTTTGGAAGACTTTTGAGCGTGTCGAAATAATTTCTTCCGTACCATTTTCAGTCATTCTTAATATTTCTTTAAGCTCGTCCTGAGTTAGAGGCTCAGAAAAGATATTCCGTTCAACAAAAGGAATCTGATGCTCTTGCAACCAGGCTCTTGCTTTCCGACACGACGTACAGCTTGGTGACGTATATAATTTCAACATACAATCACTCCCTTTCAGATATACTAGATAAACAGGAATTTTTTGCTGTCCCTTATCTGTTACTAATTATACTATAACAACTTCATAATTACTACACTTTTTTAAGAGTATTTTTAAATAAACGAACATAAATGAACGTTGATTTTACAAGGTTTGAAAACAGTTACGACTATTCTTAACTAAAATTTTACATTAATTAAAAAAGGTCTATCGCACTATAACAGTTTAAATTTGTGTATTACTATATAAATTTAAAATCTGCATCAGATTAGTGTTTTCCCGTATTATTTCTAGTATAATAGATACTAGTAACTAAAAAGGATGGTAATAAATGATGGAAACTATTTTCTCAGGTATTCAACCCAGTGGTATTCCAACAATTGGAAATTACATTGGGGCAATGAAACAATTCGTTCATCTACAGGAGGACTATCAGTGTTATTTTTGTATTGTAGATGAACACGCAATCACAGTTCCACAAGATCGATTAAAATTGCGCGAACAAATTTTACAGTTAGCGTCATTATATTTAGCTGTTGGACTAGATCCTACGAAAGCTACAATTTTCATTCAATCAGAGATACCTGCTCACGCTGAGGCTTCTTGGATTGTTCAATGTAATACACCTTTAGGTGAATTAGAACGTATGACTCAATTTAAAGATAAATCACAAAAAACTGGTCGCACAAGCGTTAGTGCTGGCCTGTTAACTTACCCACCACTAATGGTTGCGGATATTATTCTTTATAACACTAACTTAGTCCCAGTCGGCGAAGACCAAAAACAACATCTTGAATTAACACGTGACTTCGTTGAACGTTTTAATACACGTTATGCTACGCCAAAACAACCTATTTTAGTCATGCCAGAAGTAAAAATTCCTAAAAAAGATGCTGGCGGTCGCATTATGAGCCTACAAGAACCTACGAAAAAAATGAGTAAATCTGATACAAACAGCAAAGGTTTCATTTCGATGCTTGATGAGCCCTCAAATATCCGTAAGAAAATCAAATCAGCTGTCACTGATTCAAGTGGCGTGATTGAATACGATCCAGAAAATAAACCTGGCATCTCAAATTTACTTGTTATCTATTCAGCGATGTCTGACTTAACAATTGACGAAATTGTTGCAAAATATACTGATAGTAACTATGCAACATTTAAAGCTGATTTAGCGGAAGTGGTGGTTAATGAATTAGAACCCATCCAAACGCGCTACAAAGAACTCCTAGTCTCTGATGAATTACAACAAATCTTAGATGAAGGCGCTGTAGAAGCAAGTAAAGTTGCTAATAAAACACTACAACGCATGAAAAACGCGGTTGGTCTTGGACGTAAACCACGTCGTTAGTAAAATAGTACAGATAGCTAACTACTACTGATACACAATAAAAAAATACGCCATAGATGTTTCTAAAAAAGAAACGTTTATGGCGTATTTTTTTAAATTGGCTTAATAAAGTAAATCAACTAAATCTTCTTTTTCAATATTTCCAAAATATGTTTTAACATCAATCGTATCGACAGCTTCAGTAATAGCTTGCTTATCATACCTAATACCAGTTAAGATCATCTCGATATCGGCAATTTCGCCCATTCCAAAGAAATCCCCAAAAATACGAATTTCTTGAATCAGACCTTGTGATACGTTCATTTTGGCTTCAATCGAACCAATTGGGAATCGTTTGCGACGGACTAAATCAAACTCAGGTGATTTCCCATAATTCCAGTCCCAATTACGATATAATTTATCACTAATGGCATTGATTCGTTCCCAATCATGCTCTGTTAATTTATAAACATTAACGTCATTCATATCCGTTGTATTAAAAATTTTTAAAAGAATTTCTTCCCTAAAGTCTTCTGTTGACATATTTTGATGCGCATCAGCCAAATAAGGACGAATATTTGTTACACGTGAGCGAATTGACTTAATCCCTTTTGATTCAATCTTATCTTTACGAACCTTTAAAGCATTCACAACTTCATTAATGTCACTATCAAACATCAACGTACCATGTGCAAACATGCGACCGTTTGTTGCATACATCGCATTTCCAGAGAATTTTTTGTCGTCAATTACTAAATCATTACGACCTTTTAATTCTGCACCATCAACACCCATATCATGCAATGCATCAATAATTGGTTGAGTGACTTTACCAAAATTACGGAAAGATTCACCATCATCTGGCATAATAAAACTAAAATTCAAATTACCTTCATCATGATACACAGCTCCTCCACCACTTAAACGGCGGACTACATGAATACCTTGTTTTTCGACATATTCCGTATTAATTTCTTCAATCGTATTTTGATTACGCCCGATAATAATCGATGGTTCGTTAATATAAAATAATAAAATCGGTTCATCAACTGGCATCTCTTGAACTAAATAAGTTTCAATAGCTAAATTAATTCGTGGATCAGTTATTCCTTCGTTGGATACAAAAATCATTTGGGTCACTCCTATAATGAAATTTTTAAATGCGTCTTAGCTAATTGGACGTCCACTTGCTCATTAGCCAAATAATCGCATGTTTGTTGCTTTAATAATTCTAAATCTATGTCTTGTCGTAAATGGCTTAAAACCAAGTGTTTCACGTTCGCTTCTTTTGCAATCAGTCCAGTTTCTTTCGAAGTTAAATGCGCTGGATGATGCTCATGACCTTCTAAAAAGTAGGTATCAGTAATCAATAAATCGGCATCTTGGCAAAAAGCTGATAGTTCGTCAAAGTAGCCAGTATCACCAGTAAAGACAAAGATTTTACCTGTTGCTTTTTCAACAATACGCATCGCGTAGCAGACAACTGGATGAACCGTCTTAATAAATGTAATACTGAAAGGACCAACTTCTAACGTGTCATCTTCATGATAACCAATACCTTTTGAAATACCAGGCATCGTTAGTTGTGAGAAGTGCCAATCATCTAGCGTATGTCCGTAAATCGGTAATTCTGGGAGTGCTGTTTTTGGCATTAACTGTCGGTAATATTGTAATACCCCCAAGTCAGCAATATGGTCGTGATGATAATGACTAATTATCACAGCATCTAGTGTGGACGGATCTAAAACTTTTTCTAATTGAATTAATGTACTACTACCAGCATCAAGTAACAAAGAAAAACCGTCTGATTCAATTAAGTAAGATGTGGTACCATCATTTTTATAGGGAAAGCCTCCCCAATAACCTAATACTGTCACATTCATTTGATGTCTACTCCTTTCTGAAACTATCTCTACCTCTACTTTACTTTGATTGCGTAAAATTCACAATTAAATCCACTTAAAACGAGCAAAAAACAAGCATTTTTATTTTTTAAAGCTAGCTGACACACATTTTTGTCTTTTTAAGATGTACTGTCAACTAAGCAATAGGCTCGATGTTTCTACAAAAAATTAGACAATCGAGCCATGATTAATTAACTATTAATAATTTTTTAATTCAGCCACTTTATCAGCATCTAAGCGTTTTACAACTTCAGTTACTAATTTGACTGTATTCAGATAATCATCTTCATGGATAATCGATGTATGTGAATGTAAATAACGTGTCGCAACTGTAATTGCTAATGCTGGTACTCCATCACGTGTAATGTGTTGCATACCTGCGTCTGTTCCCCCACCAGTAATAACAGTATATTGGAAAGGAATCTCTAACTCTTCAGCAACGCTAATCACAAAATCACGTAATTTTTTATGCGGAATCATTGACGCATCGAAAACAATGATTTGTGGGCCTTTTCCTAAAACAGAATCTGCTTCTTTCGGTGTCATTCCCGGTGTATCACCAGCTGTACCTGTATCAAGAGCTAAAGCAATATCTGGATTCACTAAATGTGTACTTGTACGAGCGCCTCTTAAGCCAACTTCTTCTTGGACATTACTACCAGCAAATAAAATATTGGGATGTCCATCTTTAGCTAAGTTTTCAAGTACTTTTAGTGAAACAGCTGTCCCAATTCGATTATCCCACGCTTTCGCTAAAAGATATTTTGAACCATTTAAGCGTTGGTAATTGATAAATGGTGTTACCATATCTCCAGGTTTAATTCCCCAAGCTGATGCTTCCTCAGCACTTGTTGCACCAATATCAATGAACATATCCTTAATATCATAGGGTTGTTTTCGTGCCTCTTGCGATAAAACATGAGGTGGTTTTGAACCAATAACTCCATGGATTTCTTTTCCCGAACCCGTTGTGATTGTCACTTGTTGGGCAAGCATGACTTGACCCCACCAACCACCTAAGGTTTGAAATTCAATAAATCCTTTTTCTGTAATTTTAGTGACCATAAAACCAACTTCATCCATATGACCTGCGATTAAAACTTTGGGTCCTTCTTTATCTCCAATGTGCCGAGCATTAATTCCGCCTAAACCATCATATACAATTTTATCTGCATATGGTTCAGCATATTTTTTAAAAATCGCTCGTACTTGGTCTTCATTTCCAGGTACACCGTTTGCGTCGGTTAATTCTTTTAAAAATAACTCATCTTTTTCTTGTAACATGGTTTTTCCACCTCGTTAATTTTATTATTGATTGAATCTATCATACCATTATTTCTTATTATTTTGCGCGTTTTTTTCGCTTTTGATAAAGGATACTTCCCAAGCTACCGATAATAATTATCCCAGAAATTATACTCCCCACAATTAGTGGTTTTGATACATACATCATCTCAATTTGATGACTACCTTTACCTAAGGGAACTCCCATAAAATCGCCTAGTACTCTGATTGGAGCGACCTGTTCTTGATCAACTGTAATTTGCCAGTTATCATCATAAGGAATCGCTAGATATAAAAGTTGTTGACCTTTTGCTACATCAATTTCACCAGACAGTCTGCCATTTTCTGCTTGCGTTAATTCTAATTTCTGTTGCTTCACCTTCGATACTAGCTGGTTAAAATCACTCTCATCTAAAGTACTTAACTGCATATTAGCAATCTGACTTGGCTCAGTTGTTTTAAAGGTTAACTCGATATCTTCATTGGCTCTATAATGCCCTAAATTAAACAATTGATTGGTTGAAATATATTGAAATGATTTAAACCGCTCACCATTGATTGAAAAGTCATTAATATTTTTCCAAGCAGCATGTGGAAAATAAAGATAGACAATCCCTTCATGCGTTGTTCGACCTTTAATTACGACAGAATCTTGTTTGATAGATTCTTTGATTTCTGTTAATTCATGAAAGAAAGGTGTATTTTTAGGATAAATTAACTGCATAATATTCTCTTGATTAGTTAGTACCTTATTTTTTTCAAATGCTAAGTCCTCCAAAGAATCGTCAGTAACAAAGCCCATTCCGACTGCTTCTATATTTTCATACACACGCATATCATACTTTTTCTCTAACAATTTCTTTTGTTCCATATCATTGGGCACTATTGTGTACGCTACATTGAGTAATAAATTGGCTAACTGAGATTCATCAACATATGAAAAACGTCGATCATTTTTAGCATAAAGTCCCAAATCAACGAGTGCATCTTGCGTTGTTGCGTTTAAAGTGGATGTGTAGCTGGATACTCCAGGATACCCAAATAGCATAGGATTATTATAACCATTCATCACTTCTTGGTAACCATTATTCTGTTCAGGTAGACGATGATTCAATCGGGTAATTGTTTTCGTTTGCCCTAGTATATATTGAATCACCTCATTTTGTTGCTTATACATGTCCGCGTATTCTTGTTGATTACCAAAAGGGGTACCTTTTAATGACACCCATAAATTCCCCCCTAATTCAAGGGCAACACATAACAACAAAATAAATTGAAATTGTCGCTTCATTCGCATTGAACCAACAATAATTAAAAAGACAAATAACCAAACAATAATTAATGATATAATATAATAACGATTTGATACTAGATATTCTTTATTAGAATCTAGATTTAAAAATAATTGCCCTAAACTTAATAGAAATGAATAAACTAATCCAGATAGTATTATTTTTTGTTTAATCAAATTTTTATTTTGCTCATATCTTGCATAAAGACTTGTTTCATACGCCAATTTAATCAAGACAAAGCTAAAGATAAATGAATTTCTATAAGGAAACCCTGCCGGGCTCTGAAACATGTGCCATATTGTATTAAACATTTCAAAAAAGAAACTACAATAAATAAATAGTAATAAAATAATCATAGCTGCTTTCTTCTTCCTAGGGATATTAGGTAAGAAGAAGTATACAAATGCCAATAACCATACTAATATTCCTGAATAAATCATTGGTAAATGATCCAAACGAATATTAAAATTAAGTGTACCTACGGCCATCTGTGATAGAGCCTCTAAACCGAATCGAGGTACAAGAAGAAAATCATCTACATGAAAGTTGGATTTCCCAGTTTGTAGCATTCCATATAATGCGGGTATAAGCATAAAACTTGTCGCTAATCCAGTTAATAACGATACTAAAAAGAATTGCTTCCAATCAGATAATAGTTGCCGAATACGATGCGTTTTTTTAAACGTATTATGATTATAGTAATATAAATAGACACTATAGCCCACTGAAAAAATACAAATCATATATCCTAAATAATAATTAGTTACAATAGACAAAAATAAAGTTATAGCATATACACCGTACTGTTGGCTATGCCACAATCGTTCAATTCCCAACACTAAAATCGGAAAAATAATCAAGACATCTAACCACATAAAATTATATAAGTATATTACAACAAATCCACATAAACTATAAGATAATGCAAATATCTGAGTCAATAAATCACTTTGATTATAATGCTTATCTAAATAAGTATACATTGTCAAACTCATAAGTGATATTTTTAAAATAATTAGGCATGAAATAGCCACAGGGATTTGATCGTTTGAAAATAATAGAATAATAAAGTTTAGAGGAGACATTAAATA
Source organism: Vagococcus penaei (assembly GCF_001998885.1). Taxonomy (NCBI): domain Bacteria; kingdom Bacillati; phylum Bacillota; class Bacilli; order Lactobacillales; family Enterococcaceae; genus Vagococcus; species Vagococcus penaei. The sequence continues at coordinate 1,786,540 of NZ_CP019609.1, read as the reverse complement.
ATAGGCACTTAACGCCTCCATTGTTCCACCAATACCATTCGAGAAAGAATATAAACTTTTACCAAAATCACCTGTTAAAAAAAAACGTTTGAATTCTGCTAAAAAGGGGTAATACTGAGTTCCCAAATCACTAACAAGTAAATTACGGTTACCAAACGGAGTAATATCTAAAATAAAAAATACCACCATTAGAACAATAAATGGTAACAGCAAACTTAAACCATACCCTTTCAACTTATTTCTAATTTTAACTGCTAACATATGTCTACCACCTTCATTGATAATGATCTATTTTCACCTTGTCTTGTACCATACGATATGCACTGTGAGATGTCATAACATAAAATAAAAAATACAATACAATTAATATTCCCCATAAACTACGTGTCAATGTCATGTCTACTACTGGTATGATTATATAAACCCAATTTAACATAAACAACATTAGGAAAAAAGCAATCCCCATGGGAATAAAAAAGATGACAGCATTTTCTTTATAAATATTTTTTCGTATCAAAGAAAGTGATACACCTAATTTTATAAGTGTACTATAACGTTCCTGTTGCTTTTCAATCATTGAAAACTGTTTAAACATCATCATACTAATTGTTGATAGCCAAAATAAAAGAGCCAAAAATATAGTAGCATATATGATAAACTGTCTCTTTTGTTCCAATACAGTAGTATAAGGTTGCTTCATTCCCACCTTCATACGAGTTTTTTCACTTGATTTTACTGGTTGATCAAAATCTAAAATTTTATCATATTCAGAGATACTTTTACCAATATGGTGAAACCCATTGGACAGCAGCTTTATCTCTGGCGATTCAATATCAAAAACCTCATTAACTGCTTCTACTATTTTTTTAGCCGTTTTACTTTCTGAAATATTTATCCAATAATAAGAATATTCTTGTTCTTTACTAATGCTATTATATAACTGGTCACTAACTAATAGTAATTTTTTACTTTGACGGATATCATCCTCATTTCCTAATCTATCTTGATATACTCCAAGTAAATTAACGGAACCAAATTCATCAATTGTTGCCTTTTTTGAATAGCTGATTGTTAAATCGATATTCGTTTGGTTCATTTGAATAAACATATAAACATCATTCTTTTTGTGTGTCTTTAACTTTCTTAATGATGGCTTCATTTTCCTTGCTTCATTATATTCTGATTGACTAATTATATCAAAATTCATGTGCTTTGGCATTTTTATATCTTCTAAAATAACATCAAAATTTGCTGTTACTGGCTTCAGCATCATGCGTGCTGTTTGTTTAGGAGTAACACCATTTTTGACGAGAATTTCTGAAAATTTTCCATACTCATCTGATGACACAGCAAAATCAACGTCATGTGCATGATCTGTCAAATCGACTGAATAGGTGAAATATAAACTTGCTAATGTCACTGTTGCTAACGATACAAGTAAAAAAAGGTAATAACAATCAAATTTTTAGCATGACTAGAAAATTGATGAGTAAACTGACCAACTGTCACTAAATTTAAATCTTTATAATACCATCTTTTATTTTTTTTAAACAAATATATTAAGATAGGAATCACATTATAATAAAATAAGCACATTCCTCCTATACCTAATAGCACAATCATACTGATACCAAAATAAAATCCCACACGAGCATTCAGATAAACGCGACCAATCATCATTAACACATTAAAATACATGACTCCAACCATCAGCAATAAAAACATCACGATGCTTAATAAACCAAATAAATATTCTTTTATTCCAACTTTACAACTAGAACTATTACCTTTATCTGAATAGAATAGTTGCATTAATGGATAACGGTAGATTGTCGATGCATATCTTAGTGACACAATAAGGAATATACCTATAAAAACTAAGGATGTCTTTATTATTGAGTAACTTGAATAAATAATATGTCCAGCTCCATCAACAACCATAAATTTCAGTAAAATCATCGAAAATAATTTAGAAAAGAAAATACCACTAACTAACCCCACACCTAATGAAATACCACCAATGATCATATTTTCAATAAAAAAACATGAGCAATTTGGCGCTTTCTCATACCTAACAGACTATACAATCCAATTTCATTCTTCCTTTTCTCTATAAAAAATGAATTAGCATTAAAAATAAAAATCAAAACAAAAATAGTAATTAAAGTAGTTGCAGTTTGTAAACCTATATCAATCCGAAAATCCGCAGCAATTGATTTTACCAAGCTATAATCATTACTAATACCTACAAAAATATAATAAACAAGGACTGAAAATGCCATACTAAAGCAATACATAAAGTAAGAATATTTTTGAGACTTCACATTTTGGTATGCTAATTTAAACAACGTCATTACCTACACCACCACCTATCACTGTTTGCATATCCATAATTTTCTTGAAGAATTCTCTTCTAGATCCACTACGATTAATTTCAGAAAATAAAATACCATCTTTAATGAATAAAATACGTGAGCAATAACTAGCAGCAAAAGCATCATGTGTCACCATCATAATTGTTGTTAATTTTTCTTCATTTAGATAAGATAAATATTTTAATAACTCGGCAGCTGATTTTGAATCCAATGCACCTGTTGGTTCGTCTGCTAAAACTAAGGACGGTTGTGTAATAACTGCTCTGGCAGCAGTCGCGCGCTGTTTTTGACCAACAGAAATATCGGATGGATATTTTTCTAAAAACTCCTCTAAATTTAGTATTTTAGACACGCTTGTCAGTCGTGTCTCCATCTCTCGAATTGGAATACGTTCAATTGCTAAAGGTAGCAAAATATTATCTTTAATTGATATTGTGTTAAGTAAATTAAAATTTTGGAAAATGAACCCTAACTCATTTCTACGAAATTCACTCGTTTCTTTTTCCGTCATCTTTGTAACATCTTTATCGTTAATAATAACAGAACCTAATGTCGCATGATCGATAGTAGCCAAAATATTTAATAGCGTTGTTTTTCCAGCACCGCTTGGCCCCATTATCCCCACAAATTCCCCTTTATTTATTTTAAATGAAATATTTTTTAAGACATAATGACTATTATTTTTTTTTCCATATACTTTAATTAATTGATCAACTTTCACTACCATATACGTCAATCTCCTTTCTAACGTACAATTATTGATTCTATCATAACAAATTTTCTGATTTTTTCTTGTTTTGCGTCTCTTACAAATTTGTCACCAATAATTCAATAATTGATTGCTCTTACACTTTTTCTGCATTAATCTTGAATTTCAGTTATAATATAGCTATCTTACCATTATTAGCTTAGAGGAGGGGTATATACAATGAAAATTATGATCGTTGAAGATGACAGTATTATTCGTGATCTACTCGCTGAATCTTTAGTAAAATGGAACTTTGAGGTTGTAAAAGTAACTGATTTTAGTCGGGTATTGGAATTATTTATGATAGAGAAACCTAATTTAATTTTATTAGATATCACTTTACCCGTATTTGATGGATACTATTGGTGTCAAAAAATACGTGAAATAAATAACACACCAATTATTTTTATATCCAGTAGAAATACCAATATGGATACTATCATGTCCATGCAATTGGGTGGCGATGACTATGTAAATAAACCATTTTCAATGGATGTACTAATAGCTAAAATTAATGCTCTTTTACGACGCACCTATGATTACGACCAAGATAAATCTATTACTATTGAACACAGAGGACTTACACTAAACTTAGAAAATAACACTATTACTTTGAAAAATAATATTTGCGAACTGAGCAAGAATGAATCACAATTACTTGCAATTCTATTAAAAAATAAAGGTAAGGTAGCAAGTCGTGAAAAATTATTACGATCACTATGGGATGATGAACGTTTTGTTGACGATAATACTCTCACAGTAAATATTAATCGATTAAGAAAAAAAATAGATAGTATTGGCCATCCTGATTATATTGAAACACGTGTGGGTCAAGGCTATATTATACAATAACGAGGTTACCGTATGACTCTTTTAAAATATTTATATGACCAACTTACGTTGATAGTTGTATGGTTGTTATTAATGATCGTTACAACTTTTATCCTTTGGTTGGTTCCTAAAAAAGCTCTTACTTTATCGATTATGTTTTATATTACTTTTTTAGGAATCATTTTATTGATCATCTTCTTTTTATTCAATTATCATCGAAAGAAAAAATATTGGAATCAACTGGAATCTAAAGTAAATAAACATCTTGACATGAAAAAAATAACAATTGGTTCTACTTTTGAAGAAAAATTTTACCAGCATTGCATTAATAATCTCCAAGATGATTTTATTCTTGAAGCTAATCGCTTAAACAAAAAAAATAAAGAGTACAAAGACTTTATAGACAGTTGGGTCCATGAAATAAAAATCCCTCTGGCATCCTTTAACTTGTTAATAGATGCTATTGAATTTGATATCCCCGATGATAAATTTATTCAATTACAAGACAATTTACAACGAATGGACAACTATGTCGAACAAGTGATGTACTATTCTCGACTCGATGATTTTTCAAAAGACTATCTTGTTGCCGATCAATCGTTACTAAAAATTATTCAAACAGCGATTAAAAGATCTGCCAATTACTTTATTCAAAAACATATTACTCTAGATTTGACTACCCATGATGAAATTGTACTAACTGATGAGAAATGGTTGCTTTACATTATTAATCAAATCATTAGTAATGCGATTAAGTACACAGATGTTGGTGGAACAATCACTGTGAAAATTTGCAAAAACAAAACACATGTTATACTTTCAATTTCCGATAACGGTATCGGTATTCCTAAGTGCGATTTAGACCGTGTTTTTGAGAAGGGATTCACAGGTAATAACGGTCGAAATCAACAAATTAGTTCGACTGGATTAGGCCTTTATTTAGCTAATCAGCTAAGTAAAAAACTTGGACATAAAATAACTATAACATCTACTTTAAACAAAGGAACAAAGGTTAGTCTTTTATTTCCAACTCTTGATTATTATTCTACTGAAAAAAATGATTTTTTATAATCTAATAAGAAATTATTAAAAATGTCGTCATTCCTATAACTCAATCTCTTGGTAAATCTTTTTTAACAATAACAGATTGTAATTATTAAATTTAAAAAGCCATCAAACAAATGTTTAAAAATCATTCGTTTGATGGCTTTTTTATCCAGATACCCGTAGCACTTTTTTATTCAATTAAAAATGATTACTAACTAAATTCGGGCTAAAATACGATTAACATTCATCGAAGCAAATTCTTCTTCCGTAATATCAACCAAATTAACCTCTTTACCATCTTTTAAGATGATTTCTTTTAATGTATCATCGTAGCGATGAACTTGTGGCGATAATAAAATCACTGTATAATCCTTAGCCGCCAATTTTTCTTCCACTCGAGAAACGGGTGCATAATCAACATCAAAATCTAATTCATGTTGATGTAAAGTCTCTAACATTTTTGAGACAAACAAAGCCGCACTAATTCCAGTCTCACAGATAAATAAAATACTTTTTTTCATGCAACTGAACCTACTTTCTAAAGTTTTTTAACTTTGACAGGTTGACCTAATTTTAATGATTCATTTGCTGCAAAAGCTAATCTTTGTGCCATAATACCGTCAACAAAGTTAACAGGTGTTTCTGTATCAAAGCGAATCGCATTTAAAAATTGATCAACTTCAGATACATAAGCATCATTATAACGCTCTAAGAAGAAGTATAATGGTTTTTGGCTATGAACACCAGAAGCGTCAGATAACGTTACATTACTTTGTAACTCATTTTCTGCTGCTGAAGCACCTTTTGAACCAAATGCTTCTAAGCGTTGGTCATAACCATAAACTGCTTGACGACTATTACTAATCACACCTAGACAGCCATTTTCAAATTTCAATGTTACAACAGCTGTATCAACGTCGACGCCTTCAAGGTCAGGGTTAACTAATGCATCTCCCATTGCGTATACTTCTTCTACTTCGCTACCAGCAATGAAACGTGCCATATCAAAGTCATGGATCATCATGTCAAAGAATAATCCGCCTGATGATTGAACGTATGACAACGGTGGTGCTTCTGGGTCACGTGAGTCAATTCTTAATAATTGGATATCACCAATTGCTCCACTCGCAACGTGCTCTCTTACTTGTGAGAAATTACGGTCAAAACGACGGTTTACACCAATTTGGAATTTCACGCCAGCTTCTTTAACAATTTCATATGTTTCAATTGTTTCTTCATCTGAAAAACTAATTGGTTTCTCACAGAAAATATGTTTTTTTACAGCAGCTGCACGTTTAATCATCTCAACGTGTGTATCTGTTGGTGTACAAATAAATACTGCATCAATTTCTGGATCTTCAAAGATTTCGTTAAAATCTGCAACGATTGGTACGCCTACTTCTGCTTCAAAATCTGTCATCTTGTCGGCAAATAAATCTGCTACTTTTTTAACACGTACGTCTTTCATTTGTACTAAATTTTTTGTATGTAATTTTCCAATTCGACCGCCACCGATTACGCCTACTACTAATTCTTTTGTCATGTTAAGTCATCTCCTATTTTGCTTTTATTATCTTGCTAAACCAATTGGTGAGAATAAAGTATATGTCACAATAACAACAACTACTGTTACAATACCAACTAATTTACCATATTTCCATTGAGTAATATCCACTTTTGTATTGAAAACAGTTAATTCAAAGACACCGTCAGGCTTCATTTTAGACACAAGGAACATCACGATTAAATCTAAGAAGAACAAGACACTTAGAACATACAAGAAGTGAACATCTTTTAAGAATACTTTTGATAAAGCATACAACACAACGTGCATTGCAATAGTTGTTTTCGCTGCAAATGCTGTCGCTTTTTTAGAGTAGAATGCTAGTAAAATAATTACTAATAATGGCATATTATACAACCCATTAAACTCTTGTACAAACTGATATAAACCAGCTGGTGCTAAAGAAATAAATGGTGCAACAATAACTGCGAAAATTCCAACTGAAATTGTTGTTAATTTACCAAAACGAGTGATTTGTGCATCTGTTGCATTTTTATTAATTTTTGCTTTATAGAAATCTAATGAAAACAGAGTTGATGTCGAGTTTAAAGCTCCCGCAAATGATGATAAAATTGCTCCAAAAATTACTGCGGCAAAGACACCATATAAGACTTGTGGAAAGACTTCAGTTACTAACATTGGATACGCATTATCTGAGTTACCTAATAATTGATCACCAAATAAATTACGTGACACAATACCTGGGAAGACTAAGAATAGCGCACCGAAAATTTTAAAGAATCCAACAATGAAAACACCTTTTTGAGCTTCTTTTAAGTTTTTACCTGATAAAGCTTTTTGAACGATCATCTGGTTTGTACACCAGAAGTATAAGTTATTAAACATCATACCCGTAAATAGTGTTGGCCAAGGAACAACTGCTGAATCAACCGCACCAACTGAATTTAATAACCATGGTGTGTTGTCAATAATATGGTCAATTCCACCAACAAAGCTACCGTCACCTAATTTTAAAACACCCAATGTTGGAATTAATAGTCCACAAATAAGTAAGCCAAAACCATAGACAGTATCACTATAAGCACCTAAACGCATACCACCAATTAATAGATATAAAATACCAATAACACCTATACAAAGAGAAATAATAACAATAGCTGTGATATCACGAACACCTAATAATTGATCTAATTTGAAAATCTTATTAAATACTAAAGCGCCAGAATAAAGAACAACTGGTAAAAATGATGTCATATAAGTAATAATAAATAATGCTGAAATAAGTCTTTTTAACGTCGCATCATAGCGAATTTCAATAAAATCCGATACGGTGTTGATACCGTATTTAAAGTACTTTGGTAAGAAAACTAGCGCTAGCATAACAATCGCGATAGCTGATGTTACTTCCCAAGCCATTACTTGCATACCAGCCATATAACTCTGACCATTTTGACCAACTAATTGCTCAGTTGATAAGTTAGTCATGATAATCGAACCAGCAATCGGTAACGCAGTTAAACTACGACCACCCATAAAGAAACCTTCAGCATCGTTTACCGATACGCTACGCGATTTTTTAAAAGCGAAGAGCCAAATTACTATTACTATTGCTAAAAAACTAATTAGAGTAAATGCATTCATCGTTTGTCTATCTCCCCTTTAAATAGCCGTGACGCTCTTAATGTATTCACGTGCCTTTTTCGCATAAAGAAATGGATTTGCTTTAGCTGGATCTTGCTCTGCTTCAACGACAATCCAGCCACTATAACCGCTTGCTTTGATAGCTTCCCAAATTGGTGTGAAATCAATCATACCATCGCCAGGTACAGTAAAGACACCTTCTTTAACCCCAGTTAAGAAACTCATTTTTTCTTCTTTAACTTGTGCCATTTTTTCAGGACGAATATCTTTAAAATGAATATGGAAAATACGATCTTTATGAGTTTCATAGATATCTAATGGATTTTCTCCAGAGAAAACTAAATGTCCTGTATCAAATAATAATGATACTTTTTCTGGGTCAGTATTATCCATTAAACGATTAATTTCATCCGTTGTTTGTACGCCTGTTCCCATATGGTGGTGGTAAACAATCTTCATATCTTTTTCAGCAGCTAACTCACCAAGTTTTTCTAAGCCACTTGTTAATAAATCCCATTCAGCATCTGTAAAGACTGGTTTTTCATCAAAGACCGGTGTATTCATTTGTCCTTGAACGCTATGACCCTGTTCTGACACGACGATTACTTTCGCTCCCATTGCATGTAGAAAATCACGATGTTTGATAAACTCAACTTCTGTTTCTGCAAATGGTTTTGTTGTTAAGAATGCACTAAACCAAGCGCTCGCAACTGATAATCCTCTTGGGTCTAAATAAGAAGCTAAAACTTCAGGATCACGAGGATATTTATTGCCAATTTCGGTTCCAGTAAAGCCAGCTAAAGCCATTTCACTAATACATTGCTCAAAGGTATTTTCTCCTCCAAGTTCAGGCATATCATCGTTGGTCCATACGATTGGTGCAATTGCTAAATTGATTGTCATTGTTATTCCTCCTATTAATAGCGGTTACATTTTGATTTTTTTATTAGTTAGACTAATTCCTTTGGTGAAGATTAATAGAAATTAGTCTAACTAGCTTAAATCTGACGATTATTTTGCTTGAGCAGTCATTAACTCTTCAATGGCTTCTACTGTAGGCATTGCTTCTGATGAGCTGTGCTTACTAACAACGATTGCAGCTGACGCACTACCATATTTTAGAGCCGTTTCGATTCCTTTATTTTGGCTTAATGCGTATAAGAACGCAGCCGCGTAAGAATCACCAGCACCAAATGTTTTTAGGACATTTGTTTTATATGCGTGTGCACGGTACTCTTGACCATCTTTTGTATAAGCATACGATCCTTGAACACCATGTTTAATCACAACTAGTGATGGTTGATGGTCAAATAAATAAGCAACTGTAGCATCATTTTTGCCCTCTGTCGTATTTTCCATCATGTTATATTCATCTCGTGTACCAATAACAATATCTGATTGCTCAGCTACTAATGAATAATAAATAGCTGTCTCTTCTGGATTTTGCCAAGTGTATGGACGATAATCTAATTCAAAAACAATTTGTACATTATGTTTACGTGCGATTGATACAGCTTTTAACACTGCTTCACGTGATGGACTTTTTGCTAGTCCTGTACCAGAAACCACTAACATGTTAGATGATTTGATATAATCTTCATTGATTTCAGTTGGCTCTAAATACAAATCTGCTACGTCATCGCGGTACATTAAAATCGAACACTCATCTGGACTTAAAATTTCTGTAAAAGCTAAACCTGCTTTATGACCATCTTGGTCGATAATCATTTCGCTTGTATCAATACCAGCATCAGCCATGTATGTTGTAATAAAACGTCCGTGTTGGTCGTCTGGAACCTTGCCAATAAATCCACAATTTAAACCTAATTTTGCTGCTCCAATGGCAATATTGGCTGGTGAACCTCCAACATATTTACTAAAAGTTAATGTTTCTTCCATTGGACGATTATATTCGACTGCATTTAAATCAATGCAAGCACGACCAACAGCGATTAAATCGAATCTCTTCTCTGTCATGTCTCTTCTCTCCTAAATTTATCGATTATGTTCGTGATAAAATCCATTCATGGTCAGGGTCATTATGGAATTTCCATTTTTTAGTCGGCCCTGCCATAATATTTAAGTAATAACCATCATAACCATCTGGTACAGATACCGGATGATAACCTTTTGGCACAATAACGACATCGCCATTTTCTACTGCCATTGTCTCATCTAGTGAACGGTCATCCGTATACACACGTTGGAAAACAAAGCCTTGACGTGGGTTCATTTCATGATAGTAAGTTTCTTCTAAAAATGACTCTACTGGCAAATTATCTTGATCATGCTTATGCGGTGGATAACTTGACCAGTTACCACTATCAGTAAAGACTTCAACAACAATTAATTTGTCTGAAACAGTCGATTGATCATCCATAATGTTATGAACCATTCGTTTGTTTTGATAGATGCCACGTTTTTCAACAGTATTATCAGCTGCTGCGATTAATTGTGTCGGTAAATCAAGTGTACTTGGGGCATAACATAATAATATACGAGCTTCTGTTTCAGTCGTTACTTGATAAGTTTTACCCGCTGAGACATACACACTATCCGTTGGAATTTTTTCAAATACGTCATCGCGTGTCCCAATATTATTAAAGCAATGTTGACCTTCAGTAATAGTAGCTTTACCTGTTAAAACAACCGCACAAACTTCTAAATCGGTTAGACTCTCTTCATAAACTCCACCAGACTCAATGGTCAACAAGCGTAATTCGATATAAGATAATCCACTATTTTCACGTGTGACTAATTGATTCTCGAAGACATTTTTTGATAACTCTTTGTTGTATTGTTTTCTTTTTAACTCAGCCAAAAAGAAAACCTCCTTCCTTTACTATCTAAGGACTACTGAATTAGATATCATCTCTTGAATATCTTGCTGTAACAACTTTATTGTGTGTGTAGAATTCTACACCAGCTTTACCATTAGCAGGTAATGTTCCAAAGAATGATGATTTCCAACCAGAGAATGGGAACATTGCCATTGGAGCTGGAACACCTAAGTTAATTCCTAACATACCAGCATCAATGTTTTCTCTGAAATAACGAATAGCTGAAGCATTGTTAGTGAATAGACATGCGCCATTAGCAAATTCTGATTTATTAGCAATCTCAATTCCTTCTTTTAAGCCACTGATTTTCATAACAGACAATACTGGAGCAAATAACTCATCTTTCCAAATATCCATGTCAGTTGTCACATTACCAAAAATAGTTGGTCCAACAAAATAACCATCTTCTGTTACAACATCGCGTCCATCACAAATTAAATCTGCTCCGGCTTCAATCCCTTTTTCGATATATGATAATGTTCTAGTTAAGTTTTCTTCACGAATAACTGGTCCTAAGAAGACGCCATCTTCTAAGCCATTACCTATCTTGATATTTTTTGTTTCAGCGATTAAACGTGTCATGAATTCATCATAAATACCTTCTTCAACAGTCACAACTGCGGCAGCCATACAACGCTCACCAGCTGAACCAAATGCTGCACCAATAATGGCAGGTAAACTATCATCTAAGTTTGCATCATTTAAAACAATCGTATGGTTTTTAGCACCTGTTAATGCTTGAACACGTTTTAAATTTTTTGAACCTTCTTTATAAACATATTCACCAACTGGTTTTGAACCAACGAATGAAATAGCTTTAATATGTGGATGCTCTAAAATTCCGTTCACAACATCATGTGCTCCATAAACGATGTTGAAAACACCTTTAGGTAAGCCAGCTTCTGTTAATAACTCAACAATTTTTTCCATTAACATTGGTGTTTTTTCTGATGGCTTCATCACAACTGTATTCCCTGTTGCAATAGCCATTGGGAACATCCAGAAAGGAACCATCATTGGGAAGTTAAATGGTGTGATTCCGCCAACAACACCAACTGGATATTTATAAACGGCTGCTTCTACATCTGTCGCAATCGAAGATAAATTATCACCCATCATTAGTGTTGGTGCTCCTGCTGCAAATTCAACGTTCTCAATCCCACGTTGTACTTCACCATATGACTCAGATAAAGCCTTTCCATTTTCAATAGTAACTAATTTTGCTAACTCATCTTTGTTTTCTAATAATAATTGATGGAATTTATATAAAATTCTTGAACGTCGTGGAACTGCCACTTCTTTCCAAGATAAAAAGGCTTCATGCGCTGTCTCGGCAGCTAAATCTAAATCTGCTCGTGTTGACAATGGAACTTCACAAATTGGTTCCTTTGTTGCTGGATTAACAACCACTTCATAATTGGTTGTTGTACTTTCAACCCACTCGCCGTTGATATAATTTCTTAACTGTCTTACATTACTTGACATAATTGCCTCCTCTACTTAACCAAGATATGATTATATCCTTGCTTAAGTTTTCTTTTTTTGGTTAACTTCACAATAAATATACATCAGCTACGAGCAACTGTCAACAAAACTTTATCAAAATAAGCAAAAAAAACAAAAAAATTTTTAATACTAATGACAAGTTAATCATTTTTTGATAAACTCATGATGACATTAAAAAGAAAACTACTAAAAATTGTAAAAAGAGGCTATTATTATGAAAGAAAAAAGATCACAACTAATGAAGCACTACATCCTTGACAGACATTTCGTCTCACTAAAAGAACTTGAACGTCATTTTAATGTCTCGATGAATACCGTACGCCGTGACATTAATCAAATAATCGAGGATGCACGTTTTCAAAAAGTATACGGTGGAATTAGCGTGAAAAAAAATCCACTTGTATCCTTTCAAAATCGAAACATTGAAAACAAACGAGCGAAACAAGCTATTGCTAAAGAAGCAGCTAGTTTAATTAAACCACATGATTTAATTTATATTGATTCTGGTACAACCACAAAATACATTCTTGATTATCTACCAGACGATGTTCAAGTCTCTGTTATCACAAATAGTTTAGATGTTATTCTTACTTCCGAAACGAAAAAAAACGTATCTGTCTTCCTTATAGGTCATATTTATCGTAAAGATACTCGGTCTTTTGTTGGGGCAGATGTTAATGACTTATCGACTCGTTATAATGTAGATAAAGCGTTTATGGCAGCTACTGCTGTATCAATTCAAAATGGTATTATGAATTCAGATGTCATTGAATACGATATAAAAAAAACGATTTTAAATAAGGCTAATAGCATTTACTTACTAGCAGATAAAAGTAAATTTGATCGTTCAACGTTACTTACTTACGCTGATTTAGATATTTTAGATGTTATCATTTCAGATAAACTATTCAATATAGATTATCAGAATTATTTTCAAGCACATCAAATTAAATCTATTTATGCAAATATTAATGATAATATTGAGTAAGTTACTCAAATATAGATTATCTTTTAATAAACTTGAAAACATTACTATTGGACCATAAGTTGTTTGTGAAATTTTGAATATAAATAAACAAACAGCCTTCACCATATCAATAGGTCAAGGCTGTTTCTGATGGAATTAATTTAGGTAATGTCTTATTAAAAAGTCATTTCAGTTAATGATTGTTTATAGATTGATACAACATCTTCCACTGATAATGGCACATAACCATCAGTACTAATGGCACTATGCTTAACTGCTTGAGTTGCCATTTCTTCTAATAATGAGTCATCAATACCAACTTCCCCTAGAGTCATTGGAACACCCCAAGCTTTAGATGTCTCATAGACTTTTTGAATAGCTTGTTTTGCGGTTTCCATCGGTGATTCACTGTTAAGTGGTAAATCAAATAGGCGGTGACCAAATGCAGCAAAACGTGGCGCTGTTTCCTCATTTAATACGTGCATCATCCATCTTGGCGTCACAATTGCTAAACCAATACCATGAGTAATATCATAGTAAGCACTCAATTCATGTTCAATCGCGTGACAAGACCATGCGCCTTTTTTACCACTACCAGTTAGGCCATTTAGAGCTAAAGAACTTGCCCACATTAAGTTTGCACGTGCGTCATAATCGTGTGGATTTTCTAAAGCAATTGGCGTATAGTGATATACCGCACGCATCAATCCTTCTGCGATTCCATCTTGAACCATTGTATTTGGTGTTTGATTAAAATAATTTTCAAATAAATGGCTAAGAATATCGGATGACCCAGCAAGTGTTTGATAAGATGGAACAGAGAATGTATAGGTCGGATCTAAAATTGATACTTTCGGCACAACTAAACGGCTACCAAAACTCAATTTTTCTTTTGTTGCCATATTGGTAATTACAGCTCCGCCATTCATCTCAGATCCAGTAGCAGCTAAAGTTAAGATAGTCACAATCGGTAAAGCCTTTTCCACTAATTGACCATTCCCCATTAAATCCCAAGGATTGCCTTCATAAAAAGTGCCTGCCGCGATTGTTTTAGAGCAGTCAATTGTCGAACCGCCACCAAGTGATAGAATCACATCAATGTTATGTTCACGACAAAGTGCAACACCTTTTTCAACTGTTGTCAAACGAGGATTAGGTTCAACGCCACTTAACTCATACAGTTCAAAATCTTTGCCCAAAACGTTCATCACATCATCATATACACCATTTTTCTTAATACTACCGCCACCGTAAGTAATTAATACCTTTTTACCATAAGTTGCTAAAACTTCAGGTAGACGAGATACTTGACCTTTACCAAACAGAATATTGGTTGACGCTTGAAAATCAAAATTTTCCATTGCTGCATTCCTCCTATTACACTATTAAAATGTCTTCTCCTTGATTTTCACGCTTTTACGACTAGTTGTCAACTAGGAACGCTTTTTATGCCATAGTCATCCACTTGAAGAAGTAATTAATCCTCTCCGTAATCCGATAAAGATAGTTGACTTTCTATTAGTTATCGTCTATGTTAATAGTTAAGATAAGTATTTCTTAAGAAGCCTAGTAGTTTCCTGTCACTGTTATTTAGAGAGTTAGTATTTGCTGAAAGCTAACACAAACACGGCGAACGAATTACACTTTATTAAATTAAGAAACGGGACCGCTCGTTAACAGGTTGATAAGTGGTGTTATGTCACAATAACACAATTTGGGTGGTACCACGGATAACTGACATTCGTCCCAGTAGATTTTTATCTACTGGGACTTTTTTATTATATTTTTATAAAGGAGCGTATTACATATGACAACAAATATTATTGACGAACTATTATGGCGTGATGCAATTAATCAACAAACAGATGAAGCAGGTTTACGCGACTATGTAGCAAACAACAAAATTTCACTTTATTGCGGAGTTGACCCAACTGGTGATAGTATGCATATTGGTCACTTAATTCCTTTTATGATGCTAAAACGATTCCAACAATTCGGGCATCATCCGTTTATTTTAATTGGTGGCGCAACTGGAACGATTGGTGACCCAAGTGGCCGAACATCAGAACGTCAATTACAATCCATGGAACAAGTTCAACATAATGTAGATAAATTAACGAAACAAATGAAGAAACTCTTTTTTGATGAAGCCAATGAACAAGAATTATCATTAGTAAATAACTATGATTGGACAAAAGAATTATCTTTATTAGATTTTTTAAGAGATTACGGCAAAAACTTTAATATTAATACTATGTTAGCCAAAGATATTGTCTCAAGTCGATTAGAAACGGGAATTTCATTTACAGAATTTACTTATCAAATTCTACAATCGATGGACTTTTTACATTTATTCAGACACCATGATGTACGTTTACAAATTGGTGGCGCTGATCAATGGGGTAACATTACAGCTGGTTTAGATTTAATTCGTAAAAAAGAAGGTGCTGAAGCAAAGGCCTTTGGATTAACTATTCCTTTAATGCTGAAAGCTGACGGCACAAAATTCGGTAAGACAGCTGGCGGTGCTGTTTGGTTAGATCCTGAAAAAACCTCACCTTATGAATTTTACCAATTCTGGTTAAATCAAGATGATCGTGATGTTGTTAAATACTTAAAATTCTTTACCTTTTTATCACAAGAAGATATTAACGTTTTAGCACAAAAAGTTGAAACAGAACCTCATAAACGCGAAGCTCAAAAGACATTAGCTAGCGAAATGACACGTTTTGTTCACGGAGAAGAAGCCTTGAATGATGCCTTAACGATTACTGCGGCTTTATTCTCTGGTGATGTAAAACAACTATCTGCTAAACAAATTGAAGAAGGTTTCAAAAATATGCCGTCATCAACAATAGGTAAAGAACCAATGAATCTAGTTGATTGGTTGATTGAAACTAAAATTGAGCCATCAAAACGTCAAGCACGTGAAGATATTACCAATGGTGCTATCTATATTAATGGTGACCGTATTCAAGACACAGATTTTGAAGTAACAGTTACTAACTCATTTGACGAACGATTTATCATCGTACGTAAGGGTAAGAAAAAATATACTTTAGTCCATTTAAACGATTAATTTAACAAAAAAAAGTAAGCCGCAACTTCTTAATTGCGGCTTACCTTTTTTTATTTTACAATTTTAACTGCATTTTTCAAGACAATAAAGAAATAAATTAGCCCAATCGTCATAATAATATGACCTAGGCCAGATATACCCGCCATCGCTGGATGTGTGGCTTTACCTAAAACAGTTGTTGTCCCATTAATCAACATCATCAAAATCGTTAATCCTAGACCGCTATTGTAAATAGCGTAAAAAAGCTTGTACTGTTTTTGTTCCGTTAGTTTAAAGTTTTTCTCCAATAGTAAAACAATTAAAAAGAAAAACATTCCTAAAATTAAAATATGCGTGTGCAAGACGCTTAATTGTGTTTTATCGGTAAAATCGTGAATTTTGGTAAACTCACGGTAATAAATACCCGATAATAATCCAATAATCATATAAGTAAAACTGACACGGACTAATTTTTGCATGTTTGATAAACCTCCAATATTCTCATTGATTGAATGATAAGCGTAACCTATTTCACATAGATGTGTCAAATTTTAAGCTAACCTAAGAATTTTTTTAAACATAACGTTAGATATTTTAATTATTTGCCTAAATACGCTATACTTAATAACGAACACACAATATTACTAATGGGAGTTGGTATCTTTATGTCTACTAATGGACAAGACGAAAGTAAAAAACTCATCCATTATGCGAATGGACCGAGTTTAGAAGAAATTAATGATACAGTTGAAATCCCTGAATCAAAAGACTTTTGGAAAAATTTATTAGCCTTTTCTGGTCCAGGCGCTTTGATTGCTGTTGGGTATATGGACCCTGGAAATTGGATTACCTCTATTGGGGGAGGAGCAAAATACGGTTATTTACTAATATCTGTCATTTTAATTTCTAGTTTGATTGCAATGCTTTTACAGTACATGGCAGCAAAACTGGGCATTGTCACACATCTCGATTTAGCCCAAATGACCCGTAAACAAACTGGTAAAAAGTTAGGTATCACCCTTTGGATTGTAACGGAATTAGCCATTATGGCTACTGATATTGCTGAAGTAATTGGTGGAGCCATCGCCTTAAATCTACTCTTTGGCATTCCTTTAATTGTCGGTGTTATTTTGACAATTTTTGATGTGCTATTACTCCTACTCTTAATGAAATTAGGCTTTAGAAAAATCGAGGCCATTGTCATGACCTTAGTCGCGATAATCTTATTTGTCTTTCTCTATGAAGTAATTATTTCACAACCAAATATTCCCGACTTGCTAAAAGGATTTATTCCCCAAAAACAAATCTTAAATCATGGTCAATTAACGATGGCTTTAGGGATTGTTGGGGCAACTGTTATGCCTCATAATTTATATCTCCACTCTGCCATCTCCCAAACGCGTAAATTTAAGCGGAACGACGAAGAACACATTGCTCGAGCTGTCAAATTTGCGACATGGGATTCAAATATCCAATTAGGCTTTGCTTTTATTATTAACTGTCTACTTTTAATCTTAGGGAGCGCCCTATTTTTTGGTCACAGTGAAAGTCTAGGTACGTTCTCATCATTATATGATGCTTTACAAAATCCTAATATTGCTGGTGGTGTTGCCAGTCCATTACTTAGTACGCTATTTGCCGTTGCTTTATTGGCTTCTGGTCAAAACTCAACGATTACAGGTACATTAACGGGACAAGTTGTTATGGAAGGTTTCATTCATATGAAATTACCACAATGGGCTAGACGTGTCATCACGCGGTTACTATCCGTTATTCCAGTATTGATTTGTACAATTTATTTTGGTGGCAATGAAACGGCACTTGATAATTTATTAATCTATTCTCAAGTCTTTTTAAGTATCGCTTTACCTATCTCAATGATTCCACTCGTTTACTTTACGAGTTCAGAAAAAATCATGGGGAAACGATTTAAAAATTCACGCTGGGTTGTTTGGACCGCTTGGATTTGTGTGATTGTTTTAACTGGACTCAATATCCAACTAATTATTGATACACTTGCGCTCATTTAACTAACAAAAAAGACGATTAATTGACTAAATCAATTAATCGTCTTTTAGTTATCCTCATCATCTGCAATATGTTGTTTTGTCACTGTTGTTTCTTGGACAACTAATTTGGCTGTAATGCCACGAATAATAATTAAAATAGAAACATACATAATTGTTTTGAAAGAATCTGACGTTACTGTGCGAATCAAATCACTAATAATCATAAATTGAATACTCAATAAGATATAAGAACTTAAATTTACTTTTTCAATATCTTTATGAAGAGCTTTTTTACGTCCTTCGACACTATTGATTTCAATTCGAATAAGATTAATAAAACTTTTAACACCACCAATAACTAAAATTAAAATAGCCGTATAATCAGTAATAGTTTCTATAACTTCTATAAGACGAGACATAAAATCCACTCCTTGCACTAATTGTACAACAAATAGTTTTTTATGTCAGATAATTTTATTTAGTTAGTGTAACGACTCGCATCAATACACTTATCCCAAATAACGGCTTGATGAGCTACTAACGATTTTTGCACATCAATTAAGCGTTGGTTACTACTTCCTCGAAATTGTAATGTTAAGTCACGACGTGCTAATTCAAAACGTCCGTCAACTAAGACATCAATTTTAGCTAATAAATCTAATTTATCATCCGTTTCTTCCAATAATTCCTCAAACGTGTATCCACTCCACGACCAAATATCCTTTTGCTGACCGTAAACTTCACGTACACGATTAACTAATCGTAAACACACTTGCGTATTCAAAAATGGTTCACCACCAAGTAATGTTAGACCTTGAACGTGATCATGACTTAAATCATTAAGAATCTGATTTTCCAATTCTATAGAATACGGCTCGCCGTAATTAAAATTTTGAATTGCTTTATTAAAACAGCCCTTGCATGCAAATAAACAACCGCTAACATATAAACTACAACGAACGCCTTCACCATCAACAAACATAAAAGGTTTATAATCGGCAATACGATTTTTACTCCACTCGTCTGCTGTCCACTCTTTTGGTTTTGGATTTCTCATTTTCACACATCCTTTGTTCGAATTAAAAAGGGTTAAGTGTCTCACTAACAACACTTAACCACCTTATACAATATATTTATTTCATATGTTTAACACGTGATGCAATCTCTTTATGACGACCATGTACCATTGGACGTGCTTGTGGATTACCTAAATAGCCACATGTTCGTTTTACTACATCACACGTTTTAGGGTCACGATTTCCACATTGTGGACATTCAAATCCACGTTCCGTTGGATTAAAATCTCCCTCAAAATCACATTCATAACAATGATCGATTGGAGTATTTGTCCCTAAGTAACCTATTTTATCGTACGAATAATCCCACACAGCTTCAAGTGCTTTTGGATTTGTTTGTAAGACTGGATACTCGCAATAATGAATAAAACCACCTGAACAATATTGAGGATAGTCTTTTTCAAAATCTAATTTTTCAAATGGCGTTGGATTCTTACGAACATCATAATGAAAGCTATTTGTATAATAGTCTTTATCAGTAATATCAGCAACCTCACCAAATTTTTCTTGGTCTAGACGACAGAAACGATCAGTTAAACTTTCACTTGGTGTAGAATACACACTAAAGTGATAACCGTACTCATTTCCCCAAAGATCAGCATGCTCTTTCAATGACCGAATAATATCAAGAGTAAATTCTTTCGCTGTGGCATTTTGTTCCCAAGAACCGCCAAAGAAAGCCGCAGCAACTTCATATAAACCAATATAACCTAAAGAAATCGTCGCACGTTTATTTCTAAATAGCTTATCCACAGAATCCGTTTTTTTCAATTTTTCACCAAATGCACCGTACATATAAAGGATTGGTGCATTTTCTGGTGTTGCTTCTTTGCATCGATTAATTCTAAATACCAAGGCATCTTTAACGATAGCTAATCTTTCTTCAAGTAAGTTCCAAAATTTTTCTTGATCGCCGTCTGCTTCTAACGCGATTCTCGGTAGGTTTAGTGTCACAACACCTAGATTCATCCGTCCAGAATTTACTTCTTCACCAGCATCATTTTTCCAACCTTGTAAAAATGATCGACAACCCATTGGTGTTTTAAAACTACCAGTTAATTCAACAATCTTATCGTAATTTAAAATATCTGGATACATTCTCTTAGTTGCACATTTTAAAGCTAATTCTTTGATATCATAATTAGGGTCACTTGGTAGACGGTTCACACCTTCTTTAATTGTAAAAATTAATTTAGGGAAAATTGCTGTCCGATGTTCCTCACCTAGACCCTTGATTCGATTTTCAAAGATGGCCCGTTGGATTTCACGTTCAAACCAATTAGTTCCTAAACCAAAACCTAATGAAGTAAATGGCGTTTGACCGTTTGATGTGAACAGTGTATTAATTTCATATTCTAGGCTTTGCATGGCATCATAGATATCTTTACGCGTTTTTTCTTTTGCATACAAATCATGTTGACTCGCATCAGCAATCCATTTTTTTGCGTCTTCGAGATGTTTATAATAGTTTTTTTCAGCAAAAGGGGCCAAAAATTCATCAATACGATCTGCTGAACAGCCACCATATTGGCTAGATGCGACGTTTGCTATTATTTGTGAGATTTGTGCAGTCGCTGTTTGAATTGATTTTGGTGCTTCAACTTCAGCATTGCCGATTTTAAAACCATTATTTAGCATCCCTTTAAAATCAATCAAACAACAATTAGTCATTGGTGAATAGGGATGATAATCTAAGTCGTGGTAGTGAATATCGCCTTTTTGATGAGCATTAGCTACATGAGGAGGTAATAACTTCAATCCTATTGATTTCCCCACGATGCCTGCTGTCAAATCCCGTTGTGTATTAAACACATTACTATCCTTATTAGCATTTTCATTGACTAATTGACTATCCTTGTTTAATAGTTTACTAATCGTAAAATTAATATCCGTTGCCCGACGGCGCTCAAAATCACGTTGCGTCCGATAATTGATATATTCTTCTGCTAACTTATACTCACATTTGTCTAATAAAGTATGTTCAACAATATTTTGAATTTCATAAATTTTAATATTTTTAGTAAACCGTTCAGCAATTTCATGATTAATTAGACTAATTAAATGATCAATTTTAGTGTATGTCATTGGATCTAGCGAGCCTCTTATTTTGGTCTCAGCTTTAATCAAAGCATTCTTAATTTTGTCGTCATCAAATTCAACTACTCGTCCATCACGTTTAATAACTTTAATTTTGTGTAATTCCGAACTTAATAAGCCATCCTTATCTGTCGCCACGTTAATTTCTAGCATAGTTATCGACCCCTTTTCATTCATTCGCTATCTATCATAGCTCATAAACGTTTCTTTTTCAACTACATATTGTGTTTAAAAAACAGAAAAAAGCACTTGACAACTATATATAGTTTAAGGTTTAGTTTTGTTTTTTTCGATTTTTCATTTATATAATAAGCTTCATTCAGATAAATAAAATGATTTTTTTCACTAATCAATTAATTAAAAAAATACATAACAAAAAAATTATGTCTTTTTTTCATACATTCTTCACATTCATTTGCTAATATGTAGTTAGTTAGATTTAGCAATTATTATATTCATCTGATGATAAACATATTTATTCCTTTTATTATCATCACTTAATTTTTTATCTTTTTTCACATAATTTTCATACAAGTAAACTATAATTAAATTATTAAGAAATTAACTTTTTTCATTAAGGTTATCTCTAACCTATCACTCCTTTTAACACTAGCTTCTCCACTAGTGTTTTTTTTTATAGCCTGGTTACTCACTCAGAGTAATCAGGCTTTTTTTATGTCACATCTAAAAAAAGTCGTAGCTTAGACTAACCTCAAAAGGATTACCTAAGTTACGACTGATTTCAACTAGTCATTCTATATATTAAGTCAATTAATCAACAACTGTTAATTCAACTTCAATGTTATTACGTGTTGCTTTAGAGTAAGGACATACTCCATGTGCTTTGGTAACGAGTTCTTCAGCTTGTGCTTTGTCGACACCAGGGATAGACACTTCTAATTGAGCACCAACTTTATACCCACCTTCTGGGTCTTCATAAAGTGAGATACGTGCTGTTACAGTACTTTTAGCCTCAATTTTAGCTTGTTGCATAACTAGTTCTAATGCACTATTAAAACAGGCACTATAGGCTGCCGCAAATAATTGTTCAGGATTTGTTGTATTTTCTCTTTTAATTCCGGGTGAAGTCACTTGGTAATGAAAACTTTTATCTGGTGAGTGCACCTCTCCAGAACGACCACCTGTATTGATAATACTTGTTTCATATAATTTTTTCATCAAACATTCCTCCTATCATTATCATGCGCAATTTAGCTAACTACTAGCTACACCTTAATTGTAACGACTACCGCTTTAAAGTGCAATTATTTAGATTACGAAAAATCTTTCAAATGTTCTATATATTCAATAAATAAAACAAAAAAATACATTTTAATAATAAATAAAAAAACAACAACGCTAATTCACAACGTCATTGTTTTTTACTCAATTAATTTTTTCGTTCAACAATTCGATAATAGGCTTTTGACGTTTGCCCAAAAATCATTAAGTAAATGACTAAAAAACTGGTGACAACAATTACGCTTGCTATTAAAAAGATTGATTGATCACTTAAACCAAATAGTAATAACATCTTACTAATTAACGGAAAAGCAAAAACTAAATGCAATGTCGCTAAGGCAATTGGAAAGAAAAAGACCATCAATACTTGACTACGAATCGTCCGTTTTACTTCATCACGACTCATGCCAACACGTTGCATAATATCATAACGGTATTTGTCTTGTGTTCCTTCTGAAATTTGTTTGTAGTAAATAATAATCCCTGTAGCTAATGTAAAGGTTAAACCAAATACTAATCCTAGGAATAAGAAACCACCCATAAACCCTTGTGATTCTTCACGATCAATCGCTTGTGAGCTAAATGTGTATTCATCTAATTTTTGTTGACTCATCATGTTCTTAACAGCTTTTGCATAAGCAAGTTGATTGGCTTGGGTTCCCGATGTATTAACATAAATTGTAGAATCCATTTGTTGATACTCTGCAAAATCTATTGGATACAACGACTGAACAGCTTTATTTATCTGTTGTTGATTTTCAAAAACAAAAATATAAGCATTGGATAAACCTTCAACTCTAGGGATAAACGTCATCTCATCAATCGTTTTAACGACATCATAGGTCTGGTCACCAAAGATTGCTTTCTTTTCTTTATAAGGCTTGTTCATGCTATAAAGCATTAATTCATTTTCATCTAATCTTGTTTTGTCACCTGTCAATCGTCCAAATTCAGCTTGAGTCATAAAGCTCGCCATACTTGCGACCTCTGCATCATTCATACGAAATTCATCCATTGATAATGCTTTAAACGCTGTTCCTTGATTGATTAACATCATCCTTGTTGTAGTTTGAATGGTATTTTCTTCATCAATCATCACCTCATGTTCTTTAGCTAATGATTGCATTTTATCTGCAATCTTTTGCTCATTTTTCCCCGCCGTTACCGTCACGCTTACATCATAGGGATTCCGATTTTTTACCATATTATCCATACCAAAATATAAGCTGGCTGTTGTGGCAACGGTGACTAACACCATCGTACTCAAAATACAAATACTCGCTAGGCCAACTGCATTTTGTTTCATGCGATACATCATGCTTGAGACAGAAATAAAATGATTAGGTTGGTAATAATAACGTTTGTTTCGCTTTAATAATTTTAAAATCACAATACTACTTGCTGTAAAAAGGGCATAAGTTCCAATAATGACTAGCACTACAGCAACAAAAAATAGGCTAATAGCAGACAGAGGTGTCTTAATCGATAAGGAAATCCCATAGCCAATTCCAATACAAGACACGCCAACCAACGCCGTGAGCCACTTGGCTTTCGGTTCTTTTTCACCATGTTGCTCTCCTTGCAACAAAGACAATGGGTTGACCATTTTCAGTTGGATGACTGTGATAAGGTATAAAATCAGAAATATAATCATGAAAAACGCCACAATTTTCGCAATGCTTACAGTATCAAGAGAATACGTAAATTGTGCACCAAAACCAGTCATTTTCTTCAAAACTAAAAAAGATAACTTTGAAAAAACAACCCCCGTTATCAGGCCAATAATAATTGTTAGCGTACTTGAAAAGATACTTTCAATAAATAAAATTTTTGCTAATTCTTTTTTACCCATTCCTAATATATTATAAAGCCCTAATTCTTTTTTTCGTTGTTTTAATAAGAAACTATTGGTATACAACGAAAAAATCACCGTAAAAATCATAATAACCACACTACCAAATCCAAATAACGACTTAGCAGCACCTGCACTAGGTAAAGTTGACATACCTTTATTAGTCAACATGACTTGCATCACCACATTAACCACGACTAAAAAAATCATTGATAATAGAAATGGAATGTAGGCACGTTTATTTTTTTCAAATTGGTAATAGCTAGTTTTACATAAAACACACGCTTACACCTCCCCTGTTAATAAAACCGTCATCGTTTCTGAAATCTGATTTAAAAAAGTATCATTGCTTTGACCACCACGATAGATTTGATTAAAGACTTGGCCATCTTTAATAAATAATACGCGATTCGCATGACTAGCTGCCACAGCACTATGCGTTACCATTAAAATAGTTTGACCTTCTTGATTTACTTTTTGAAACAATGACAATAACTGTGCTGAAGTTTTCGAGTCTAAAGCACCTGTTGGTTCATCTGCTAAAATAATATCGGGGTTGGTAATTAGTGCGCGTGCTGCGGCCACACGTTGTTGTTGTCCACCAGATAACTCATAAGGGTACTTCTTTAATAAGTCAGTTAAACCTAACTGTGGGGCTAAAATAGCTAATCGCGCTTCCATTTCGACCAATGGTGTTTTTGCTAAAACTAACGGTAACAAAATATTATCTTTAACAGAAAAAGTATCGAGTAAGTTAAATTGTTGAAAAACAAAACCCAAGTGTTCGCGACGAAACATCGCAGAATCTTTTTCTTTAATTTGATTAATGTCTTTTCCATTTAATAAAATGGTACCAGATGTTGGGGAATCTAATGTCGCTAATAAATTAAGTAAGGTACTTTTTCCTGAACCCGATTCACCCATAATTGCCACATACTCACCTGGTTCGACAGAAAAATTAATATTTTTTAGTGCTTCAATTTTGGCACCACCTAATCGTGTATGATACGTTTTCTTGACATGATTGACTTCTAATACTTTCATATTTTCCTCCTTGTAACCCTCTTTGATTACATTTATCATACAAAAATCAACCAACTTTTAATACTTACAAACAAAAAACCAAACTTACAACTCAGTAAGTTTGGCTTTATTCGATGTAAATATGTTGTTGATTAAAGACTAGGGTTACCTTAGTACCCACACCAACTGTTGAGGTTATTGATAAGGAAATACCAAGCTTATCTGCAATTTCACGGCTCATATGCAACCCTAGTCCTGTCGCTTTTTGATAACTTCGTCCATTAAAACCAGTATAGCCTGGCTCAAAAACACGTGGTAAATCTTGCGCTAAAATGCCAATACCAGTATCTTCAATAACTAAAGAGTTATCTTTAAAAGAGATACTAATTATTCCTTCATTCGTATATTTCAAACTGTTAAAGATAAGCTGTTCTAAAATAAAAACTAGCCACTTCTCATCTGTCACGACTTCCTTGTCAAACGCTTCTAAATTAATTCGTAAATCTTTTTGAATAAAGAAAAGCGCATATTTACGAATGACTTGCTTAACTAATGGATAAATAGCCACTTTTTTTAAAATCAAATCTTGCTCCAAATTCGTCATTTTCAAATAATGCAACATCATTGAAAGATACCCGTCAATTGTGATTAACTCATTTTTCATTTGATTGGTCGCGTCCGGACGCGTCTCAATTAAAACTTGTAAAGCTGCTAAAGGTGTTTTTATTTGATGGCTCCACATACCATAGTAATCTAATAAACGTTGCTGTTCTGTTACTAAATCATGTGTTAAACGTTCATTTTCTTGGCTAAGTTTTTCAAGTAGTTGCTGATAATCTTGAACCAATTGGGTCGAACCAATCGTTAGTCCACTATAATCTTGATGATTAACTGACTCTTGTTGAATTAAATGAAGCAATTGTCTATGGACACGATAATTTTTTTGAATATCATATATTGTCCAAATTAATAACCCAAAACTGGTAAATAATAAACTATCTAAAAAAGGTAGTAATGGCAATTCATATAAAAAGAACGTAAATAAAAATAAAGCAACCAAGCCTAAATAAACAAAATACGTCACACAATGATCCCTTAAATACTTTTTAATAAATCGATTCATCGAGAAATCCCTTCTAATAAATATCCCTTGCCCTTAATCGTCTGAATATGCTCATCTAATTGAATCACTGCTAATTTTTTACGAAGTCGCGTCATATTGACAGCCAAAGTATTGCTATCAATGAAATTATCACCTTCCCATAACTTTTGCATAATGGCTTCTCGTGTCACAACTTGACCGCTCTGTTGAAATAATAACACTAAAATTTTGCATTCAGTTGGTGAGATATCCACAATCTGTTGATGATACTCAATTCGGTTATCTTGAGCGAGTAAAACATAATCTCCATAACGTTGCTGATTGGTGGAACCAAACTGGTAACTACGGCGTAAAAGTGCTTGAATCTTTGCCACAAGGACAGAAAAATCAAATGGTTTAGCAATAAAATCATCGGCTCCCATATTCATAGCCATCACGATATTCATATTTTCATTAGCTGATGACAGAAAAATAATCGGAACCTCAGATTGTTTACGAATCAATTCACACCAATAAAAACCATTATAAAATGGCAGGGAGATATCCATTAATACTAAGTCCGCCTGGCTGACTAAAATATCAGTACCTACTGTTTCAAAGTTTGTTACTTCCAAACATCGAAACCCCCATTGGCTTAAATGGGTCTTTAACCCTCGACTAATGACAGGATCGTCTTCGACAATAAAAATTGTTTGTCCCACACAAATGCCTCCTTGACTTACTACTTTGGTTCTATGATAACATACTTTTTAAGTATCAAAATCATGAGTCTCTAATATTTATATCCAAATTAAAAAAGAGATCATTGATTAATATACCCTTATAGGGTATATTAATCAAAAGGAGGAGATTATTTATGACGAACGAAAACACAACATTTACATATGAAGAAATTCCAGAATTAATCCAAAAGAACGCTTATCTTTTAGATATCCGAAATCAATGCGAACGTGATATAGGCTATATCAATCCAAGTTTTAACATTCCGTTAGATGAGCTAGAAGAACGTTTATCTGAATTACCAAAAAATCAAACCATCTATCTATATTGTCAATCAGGGCCTAGAGGTGAACGGGCACTTGAATTACTAACAAAACATCAAATAATAGCCAAAAATCTTATTGGTGGCTATAGTGCTTATAGTCAACAACCACTTAATATACCAACAGTTGATGTGCAAGGATTACAATGTCCAGCACCTATTTTACAAGTTAAAAATACCCTTGATAGTATGAAAGATAAAGAACAAGTTACTTTCATAGCTAGCGATCCTGGTTTTATTAATGACGTAACTGCTTGGTGTCAACATACAGGAAATGTCATGATTAATAGCAGCATTCTTGAAAAACATGTTGAGATAACACTATGCAAAAGAACGACCACGGAATCATGCCCGTTAAACGATTTGCCCGCAAATACTCAACTGAAAGTCACTCCAGACGGCGCTACGATGGTTGTCTTTAGCGGAGACTTTGACCGAGCGCTAGCATCAATGATTATTGCTAGTGGTGCAGCCACAATGGGTAAAAAAGTTACAGTACTTTTTACCTTTTGGGGTCTCAGTGTCTTAAAAAAACAAAAAATCAAAAAAAATGGCCTAGCTAAAATGTTTGATATTATGCTACCAAACCACACCAATAGACTACCAATTTCGAAAATGAATATGGGTGGTCTTGGCTCTAAAATGATCCAAACCGTTATGAAAAAAAAGAATGTGACGTCGTTATCCGATATGATTCACCAAGCACATGATTTAGGCGTAGAATTTATCGCTTGCTCAATGAGTATGGATATTATGGGTATTGAAGCTAGCGAACTATATGATTTTGTTCAAATAGGCGGTGTCGCCATGTATCTTGGTGAAGCCGAAAAAGCTAATTTAAATTTATTTATTTAAAAAAGTTGGGACTGTGACATAAGTCTCTAAAATATTAAATAAAAGGTATCAAAAGTATTCATCTCTTTGAGATTTTACTTTCGATACCTTTTTGATATAATTCATCTTCTTTTTTCCTCATAGTAATTTCTAATTTTCTTAAGTTTAAAGCTATTATTAGTAATCCTGTTTCTTTACAAACCTTCTCCATTACAGGGACATGATAACGAGTGAAAACTAAAGAAACCTTCATCCAACCAAAAGCTGATTCAATATCAATTTTTCTTTGATTATAAACCTTACCGGTTTCAGGGAATGCAAGTTGCTCTTTTTGTTTTTCTTTAAAATATTCTCAAGAAGGATTGACGTTTATTTTTCTAACATATCCTTTTGGTGTTAGGGCAGATTTTACAATTTGATTATTAGTATCATATTTTTCTGCTACATATTCTTTAAAATCTCTTACAAATTCTTCTTTATCAACTCTTTTTCGATAAGCATTGAAAGAGAATCGTACACCTTTAGGATCAATACAATAATCTTCTTTCTCATGGTACTCCCAGTTCATTACTTTACGTTCATCCGTTTTCCATTTCTTACTTCGTTCTCGAAGCATCGTGCCATAAGGAATTAACGTCATGTGTTTAGAGAAATTATCCTCTAAATATCGGTAGTTAGATTCTAAACCATAGCCAGCATCTGCCACAATGTGCTTAGGTAAAAATGATCCTTTTTGTAATCTATTTAAGAATGGTATAAGTGTTTTTGTATCTGTAAGATTTTGGAAAATATCATATTTAACGATGAATTGGTTGCTAGTAGCTAGTTGTCAGTTATACGCTGGTTTTAACTCACCATTCATCATGGGATCTTCTTTTTAACACGCATGAAAATTGCATCATTATCAGTTTTTGACTAGCTATTTCTTTGACCACATATAGTTATTCTTTGTTGATTCTTTGTTGATTATTTGTCATTTTATCACGTTTCAAAAGAAGGTTTCTTCTTTTACTTTTTAATGTTCTCCGAACTTTTTTCGCAGGATTAGGAGAGATTTTCTTTGTTTTTTCAACTTCTTCATTTGACTCGTCTAATTTAATTTCCAATCTAGTTAATACTTCATCCAACATATCCAACGTAAGATTAGTTCCATCTGGAACTTGTTCTTGGGTGAGCCAACGTGATGGTAAGTTCTCTTCAGCAAACTGTTCGATTTTACGACTTCACGTGTGTACGCAAATAGGACCAACTTTAATAAGATACTCAAATCATATTTTCTTTGTCTACCGAAAAGATAGGGTTCAGCTAATTGGAGTGATTCAACTAAACCATTGATATAATGAGCCGTATTATTTTTTTGAGGAATATACTCTGTATTGATACATAATGTTGTTTGGTTTATGTTATAATTTGTATGCATTTGTTTTGGTCATTTCATGGATCGAAATAGTTTAGAGTATAGGTTACTGCCTGTACTCTTTTATTTTACCCTAAAAAGGCGATGAAATGTTTTGAAATCAACATTTCATCGCCTTTTCTTTAGTTATTTTGAGGACTTATGTCACAGCCCCAATTTTTTCCGTATCTAATTTAAGATATCAATTGCATTTTTCGACGTATTTAACTTTTCAATGACTGAATCATAATGTTTTGATGCGTACGTTGAAAAAATCGTATCTACTACATAAAACTGAACCATCAAAGAATTAGTTGCTGAACTTCGTATTGGTGCCTCGATACCACTTGCTGTTAATAATGTTACATCAGCTAATTGTCCCGTGTTTGAATTTGCATTACTTGTAATAGCAATAATTGGTACATCATACGCCTTAGCTACGTGTATTAAATCATTAACTTCTTTTTTTTCTCCAGAATTAGATATCACAATTACTAATTTTTTTTTTCAGTACTCGCTATTGCTGTACTTAGTAAGTGATTGTCTAGAGAATACATAATACTCTTACCGACACGTGTAAATTTTTGAAATAAATCCGATGCAGCTAATCCTGATGCGCCAATTCCAAACGTATAAATAATTTCCGCATCTTCAATCATACTAACAGCTTTTAAAATATCCTGATCACTAAGCAAAGAAATCGTTTCTTCAAATGCATTATTTAGTGTGAATTTCAATTTTTTTTTGATTGTCGATACATTTTCATTTTTTACAATATCAGTGTGTAAAGCTTGATCAATTATTTTTTCTTCTCTTGATAATCTGAATTTTAAATCTGTAAAACCAGCAAGACCAAGAGAATAGCACAATCTAACAATTGTAGCTGGACTGGCATCGCTAACTTCAGACAGTTGTGTGACCGTCATAGTAGTCACTTTCTTAGGATTTTCAAGAATCCATGTTGCTAATTTTTTTTCAGTTTTTGATAATTGGCTAAGCTTCTCTTTTAATAGATAGATAACACTTTGTTGGGACATTTTAATTACCCCTTCCCATAATGATTCTTTTATTATAGGTGAGATGACTTCCATTTTCTAGCTAATTATTTATACAACCACTTTAAATTATCATTAAGTGACATAATTTGCTGAGTAGTCAATGATTGATTAACGCCAAAACGTTGTTTTCTTTGGCGCTATACATTTCAACTTGGCTGAAATCGCTGCTTGAATACCCAGTGAATCTTCAATCGCCAAGCAGTGATACGCATCTAAATTCAGTCTTTTCAGTACTTCTAAATAAATATTGAGACTAGATTTGAATACGTTATTTTCTCACCACTACCAATCACATCAAAATATTGAGTTAAATCTAAGCCATCTAATACCTAGTTTATTTGACTCAAGCCACCTGAAGACGCCAACGCTACTCGTCAATGCTATTATGCTAATGTCTATAATAATTGGACAATTTCTAGATTTATTATTTTTTGATAATCAATCTCATACTCTTGAATAAATTTTTTATATTCTGACAATAAGTCTGCCACCTTTTGTTGGTCATATGGGAAAAGTAACTGGAACATCTTCGTAGGATTTAATCCAACCGTGTTCTTTTGGAAATTCTCAGAAACTATTAAACTATGATGTTTAAAAAATTTGCTTCGTCTGTTTTTATATTAGATTTTGGAAGCAACAATAACATCGTCCAAATCAACTATAAAAGCTTTTACAGTCATTAGATTTGGCCTTTTCTCATTGCTTCAGTTGTACCAAAGAAATAAGTAGCTACAAATCCACCCGCATAACCTGCAAGTAATCCAATGACGTATTGTAAAATATGTCCATTATTAATAAGCGGGATTAATGCCACACCACTAGGCCCAATCGATGTCGCTCCAACATTTCCAAACATCCCAATCACGGCACCACCGATACCACCACCTATACAAGCTGTGATAAACGGTCTACCTAAAGGAAGCGTTACACCATAAATTAATGGTTCACCAATTCCTAACACACCAACTGGCAAAGCACCTTTAATTAATTCAACTAATGTTGTATTTTTACGACATCTTGTCCATAAAGCAATCGCTGCTCCAACTTGACCTGCTCCTGCCATTGCTAGGATTGGAAGAAGTTCAGTGACACCAGTATTTGTTATCATATCTAAATGGATTGGTGTCAATATTTGATGTAATCCAAACATAACCATCGGTAAAAATAGTGCACCTAACAGGAATCCTGCAAAGATACCACCCACATCTAAAATCCAATTAATAAATCCAACTAAACTATTAGAAATTGCACCTGCAACTGGCATAATAAGGAAAATAGTGACCAAACTCATGATTAGTAAAACAATTGTAGGAGTCACAATAATATCAATTGACTCTGGCATAACTTGTCTTAATTTTTTTTCAATAATAGACATTAAGAAAACCGCAAAGATAACACCAATAATTCCACCTTGATTCGGACTTAAATTACCACCTGTAATAATATTTGGTAGAGGGGATTCAGGGGTTACACCGGTTAGCATAATAATCCCACCAATCACTCCACCTAAACTTGGTGATGCACCAAATTCATTTGCACTATTGATACCAACATAGATATTCAAGTAAGCAAATACACCACTTTGAACAATTTTCATCACCATAATTATAGTCGCCCAGTGGTCTCCACTGATTTGACCTGCTGTCATCATATTACCAAGAACAGAAGCAATCCCACCAATAATTCCGGCTCCAACAAAAGCTGGGATTAAAGGAACAAATATATTAGAAATCGACTTCAATATTTTAGACCATGGTTTTTGATTTTTCTTTTTAACATCTGCTTTAGTTTTGGCTGCTAACTCTTCGACTTTTTCTTTACCAGATGTCACGTTCATCGGTTCACCTAACTTAACACCAGCCATGTCGACCATTTTTTGTGCCACTTTATTCACAGTTCCTGGACCAACAACCACTTGAAGTGTATCGTCTTCAACAACACCCATCACGCCTTGGACTGCTTTCAGTTCTGTAATATTTACTTTAGAATAGTCTTTAATCTCCATTCGTACTCGAGTCATACAATGGACAATCTTTTTGACATTCTGTATACCACCAACATTATCATATATTCCATTTGCGATTGCTGTAATTTTATCTGACATTTTTTTTCCTCCTATTGAATTGTTTTTCTAACAAATCCTTTGTTTTTTACCAATTTTTGTTGTGCCTGTTCATTTTCTAATCCTGTTAATAACATGACGATTGCTAATTTGACATCACCTCCAGATTTCCCAAGGAACTCTTCAGCCGTTTCATAGTCACAATCCGTTGCATCCATAACAATTTTTTTAGACCGTTCAATTAATTTTAAATTAGTTGACTGAACATCGACCATCAAATTTTTGTATACTTTACCGATACCAATCATTGACGCAGTTGAAATCATGTTCAAAACTAGTTTTTGTGCTGTTCCAGACTTCAGACGTGTTGAGCCTGTTAAAATTTCTGGTCCAACTTCCACTTCTATCTTAATCTGCGCATTCTTCCCAATTTCAGATTCTTTATTACAAGAAATAGCTACGGTTGCCGCTCCAACTTGGTTGGCATATTTTAACCCTCCAATAACATATGGTGTTCTACCACTTGCAGCAATACCAATAACAACATCCTCTTTTGTCAACTCGCAAACTTTTAAATCAGTTACTGCTAGTTCTTCAGAGTCCTCCGCTCCCTCAACCGCTTCAATTAGTGCTTTTTCACCACCAGCAATTAAGCCTTGGACTAATTCTGGTGATGTACCAAAAGTTGGCACACACTCTACAGCATCAAGAATTCCTAATCTACCACTAGTTCCAGCTCCAATGTAAATTAATCGTCCACCATTGTTAAAACTATTTATTACAGTTGTCACAGCTGCCTCTACGTCACTTAGTTCTTGTTTAATTGCTAAAGGAACAGTCGAATCTTCCTCATTCATTATTTCTAATATCTGGCTTGTTGATAAGCTATCTAAATCAATGGTTTTTTGATTTCTTGTTTCTGTTGCTAAATGTGATAATTCCATCTAAATCTCTCCTTCTATAAGTTCATAAGTCACACCCGAAGTAATCCAATCAATTAGTGCGACATCATTATTAAATACATGTCCCATGACATTAACTTTTGAAGATGCCGTTAATGGTGTTTTGACTACCTGTAATTCTCCACTGTAACGTCCATACAAATAATTATCTAATGTGACTGCACCTTTATTTCGAGCAATAGTATTAATTTGTTTAATTCTAGGTAATGTCTTGAATCGGGCCTCTTGACTTCTAATAACATCCCTTGCTTCATCTAAACGATTACTATGAGTCCCAATGACTAATTCTTTATATTCTTGACTAACCAAGTTGACCCTTAAACCAATCTTATTGTCATGAGTGTATAAGAAAAATTGTTTAGCTGTGTCAGTTGATAACTCTTCATCCCCTACATAGACTTGATCAACATAACATTCTTTGATTAACTCAAGGCTATTAGCTAAAGGGTGTGTGCCGCGATGTTTTTCTAGTGTTGGTAATCCCCTATATAATGGACCTCTTAGCACTCCATCACCTGGAGTAAATGCTATGACCTTCCCCCCAAATTCTTTTAACCAACGATTTTTTGCTATAAATGCTTGTTTTGACAAACCCGTTTCAGGTCTCGGATAATAATTATGCCAATACTCCACATTATCAAAATTCATCTTTGCTTGTGTCAATTTAGTCAATACGTCATGATTTAATGTACTCGCATTTAATCCAATTAAAAAATGCTGACTTAATGTTGCCATCAAATCCTCTGATAGACCATAATCCATTCTTAACCCTGTCACGCCCATATTCTTTAATATCAAATAATCGTTCCACTCAGTCAACTGTAACTGTTCAGAAATATCATTGGAAATATCCACCATTAAATTTAGCTTTGATTTTTGTGCCAAAGCTCCTAATGTTTGAAGCCTTTCAAGTAAATGTTGAGGATCATCCTCTGGAATGTGTAATGAAGTAAAGATACCATTGAAACCTTGCTCAGTCATTTTTTCTATATATGCTACTTTTTCGTCAGTCATAGGTGTACCTAGAAATACTGAAAACCCAAACATTGTATCCCTCCTTTAGTATTCGCTTTCATTATATCAAAAAAGAAATTTATTTCAATATTTTTTTTAAATAATTTTAAAAAAGAAAAAAATTTCATATTTTTTAGTATTAATTTCCATATAAGCAGCTTCTATAATTTTGTGCAAAAATCGATTATTTTATAAGTTTTTCATTTGTCAAATTAAGCTAGACAAAATATCATTTTCAACATAACTCAAAAATACTTCCAGTGGCGTTTTATAGTTTAATGATTTTCTAGGTATATTGTTTCTTTTTGACGTAATAGCTTGAATAAAAGTTTCATCAACTTCGTTGAAATCCATTCTTTTATGTAAACCATCTTTACGCAATAAACCGTTTGAATTTTCATTTAATGCTCGTTGTGAAGGTGTTCCAGGATCAGCAAAATAGATATCAATATCATTTGAGTTGCTGATGGATTTCCAATTAGAGAACTCTTTACCACAATCAAATGTAATCGATTTCAACAGATGGTTAGGAATCGATTTCAACCAGCTATTTAAGCGCGTTTCAATATCAATCGCGTGTCTACCTTTAGGTTTTAATGTAATAATCACTTTTGATAATCGTTCAACAAGTGTAATAACAGCACTTTTATGATGTTTTCCAACAATAGTGTCACCTTCAAGGTGACACTATTCATCTTTAAAATTATCATACTCTTTGTTACGTTGATGGATAGTTTTTTAAATGCTTGTTTCCCTCGCTTCTCTTTATGACCGTTAGATTTTCTTTTACCTTTCATTGGTAAAATGGTGGAATCAAATTGCCCACGCTTAAATAACCTGTATAGAGTACGAACAGAGCAAGAAATAGGAACCTCAGCACGACCAATAATCACGTCAGGAGTCCATCCTTGAACTACCTTCTTTTGAATATATTTTCTCTGATTATCAGATAAAGTAATTGGACGTCTACCACATTTTTTCTTGTTTGTTTTGTACCTTTGGTAGTAATCAAAAATAGATAAGCCATCTTTTAAAGCGTTATAAACATTATAGATAGTCTGTCTTGAACGTCTTAAAGAGGTAGCGACAAATTCAACTTTCTTAGATTGATGGTAATAAAACGAGTTCGTCTGTAGTAAGATGTGTATAAGTCATTTGTGGTCGCTCTCCTTGTTTTCTTTTGACGGAAATACAATTTGAGTGTATCACAAATGATTTTTTTAGTTGTCTAGCTTAATTTTACTATCGGCGAAAAGAAAAAACTGGCGAGTGGATTGATGAGAAATATAAAAAAAATATCAAAGAAAAGAAACTTTACCGGATTGGGTAAATGAAAATGTGACCGAAACACCTTTGTCTGCGGAAGAAGAAAATAAGCTTAGAAAAAGAATTGAATCTCTCAATCAGAAGAATAAATAGGTCATTGCTATTTCTCTTTCAAATTTTGGGAAGTTTCCCAATCCCTCTTTGACCAAAATAATTTTGAAATTGAAGTCAGCAGCACGCACTAAAAAATAAAAAAGGGGATTGGGGACCACCCCAACTATTGCCAAGGTCTCTACCTAAAACATGGTAGAAGAGATTGACAATTATCGTCACATGGGACCATGTGACTTTGCTTGCAAAAGGTCACGGTCTTATAAAAGATATGTTTATGAATGACTCATTTTTTCAAAAATGGATAAACCAATTAAGCGTCAGACCCTTTCTTTTTAGTTCTTAGTGACACACTGTACTTCGTTAACTTTTTTCTACCTCACATGAAAAAGTTAACGGAATCAAAATCAATTAGGGGCTTCCGATCGAGACAAAATGACAAAAGAGGCCAAGAGAAAACCTTCTGAAGGAAGATCATTTCTCCTGGTCTTTTTACTTGGTCTTAGGCAACACCTAACAAGCTCCCTTTTGGGTCGTGGACGTCCACAACCGATGCTTGCCTTATCCAAATTAATAACATTTCCCACCCAAACACTTTTCAACATTTTGGAATGGCAACACTTTTTTTGACAAATATTATAAGGTGTCAAAACATTGGTACTGTTATCCGATTACCCTTGACCATGAGCCTCTCAAACTGTGACTCTTTCGCGGTGTGTTGACTTATAAAAATCAACCCGCTATCTCACACGTATCACAGTTTGACTCATCCTCAAGGGAAGCTATCGCTAATCTCTGAGCTCTGATACT
Organism: Vagococcus penaei; assembly: GCF_001998885.1. NCBI lineage: Bacteria > Bacillati > Bacillota > Bacilli > Lactobacillales > Enterococcaceae > Vagococcus > Vagococcus penaei. Next base: position 1,749,046 of record NZ_CP019609.1, on the reverse strand, counting down.
AAGCGGAGTGACATAATTCAATGCTCCGTGTATTCTGAAATGATTCCACCAATGAACATAGTCATAAAGAGCCATAGATAATTCTTTTAGTGTCTCAAACTGATTGGGATAAACGAACTCTGCTTTAAAGGATTTATAAGTTGACTCGGCGACGGCATTATCCCAGGGATTTCCTTTTCTACTCAACGATCGCTTGATATTAAATGTATTTAGTATGGTATCAATCACTTGATTATCAAATTCTTTTCCTCTATCAGTATGAAACAACTGAATGTTTGTTAAGGCGTACGGAATCGTATAAAATGCCTGTTTAACTAATTCGGCATCTTTTGATGCCCCACAACTAAATCCAATGATTTCTCGATTAAATAAATCAAGAATTAAACAGACATAGTGCCAACGATTGCCAACCTTGACATAAGTTAAATCGGTGACAACTTTTTCTAATGGCATAACGGAGTTAAAATGACGTTTTAATTGATTGGTTATTTTAGACTCATTCACATTAGAAGATACCACCTTAAAATAAGCTTTCGTATACACAGAAACGAGGTTTCTGTGTCGCATAATCCTTCTAATTTTTCTTCTACTGAGAATGATGCCTTCTAAACTAAGTGCTTTTTTTATTTTACGAGCGCCATAAGCTTTTTTATTTTGGCGAAAAATCATTTCCACAATTTCTTCTAGTTCACTTTCTAGTAATGGCTTCTTTTCCTGATAATAGTAAGTTTGTCTTGATATTTTAAGGACTCGGCACATCGCTGATATAGAATATTTATGTTTGTTGGCTTTAATTACTTGCCTTTTCGTCCGAATATCAGCGCCGCTTGCTTTAAAATATCATTTTCCATTTCAAGCATTTTAAGTTCTTTTCTAAGTTTGATTAATTCCTTTTGTTCAGGTGTTAAATTATCTTTTTCTTTGAATGAACCTGTGGTTGTTCCTTGTTTTACCCACCTATCAAAAGTTGAAGGAGTTAACTCATAGTCACGAATAATATCTATTCTAGGTTTTCCTGATTGGTAAAGATCTACCATTTGTTGTTTAAATTCTTTGGTAAAAGTTCTTCTTGGTTTACGTTCTAACATGACATTTCCTCCAGTGTGTTTTCTTATTCTCATCACACCTTATTTTTTCTGTCTAGTCAAGTGTAGCCTATCCATTTCACTATCTTCCAAAAAAAGAAACCTTATTTCTAGGGCTTCTTTAGATTGATTTTAGCTATACCAGTTGAGATTCACAATGTTGTGTTCTGAATCGTGCTGTTTGGTTAAATAGGGATTATGGTAACCTGACAGTTAAATAATTATTTAACTATTTTTTTACATTTAATTTTAATGTAAGTTTTGTCCATTTCTCATGAGTAAAGAATCTGTTTATTTTTCTTCTTATTCCAAACGTTATTATCTTTCCATACTCTTGCATCCAACTATAAATGATTGTATGACCGAAAATAGTAACCTACAGTGACAATAATGATATCTTCCTGAAACTTTTTGTCTTTAAAATGAATCATCTTTGTTCCACCTAGTTTGTATTAAGATAAATTTACCCTAAAATGACTTTAATGGAACCTTTACAACAGACCTATAAAAGAATAGATTTCAATGAAATTGATGAAATGTTCATTCAAGATATTGCGTCAAAAAGGAATAATATACCTAAAAAATTATTAAACTAAAAAGCATCATTGAAAATATTTTTAAGTTATATTGAAAGCAATATTTTATTTATATTAATTAAAAAAATTATAAATCTAAATTGCAACATTAAGTTAGCTACCTTGGTAAAAATATCTAAATTTTAGTATTATTCTATTAAAATCCATCCTTACCAACATGTGTTAACCTTAAGATTTTGAATTTCTTCTAAAAATAATGTTGCTGGTTGTCTATAGTTTAAAAGTTTACGTGGTAAAAGATTAACCTTTTCAGTAGCTAGTTGAATGAATTCCTTTGAGTAGTTATAGATAGGCGTTCCTTTCGGAACAAATTGCCTTAATAAACCATTATGTCTTTCGTTTATTCCTCGTTCCCAAGATGAATAAGGGTGTGCAAAGTAGATATCGGTTATTTGCTGTAGAGTATCATGAAGTGAGCTAAATTCACTGCCATTATCAGCAGTAATTGATTGAAATATGTCACTAAATCTAGTACGTCCGAACTCAGATTTTAACTTTTTAATAGCGTAACTAACTGATTCTTCTGTATGATCATCTAAAACATATAGTAATCATGTAGCGAGTTTTTCTTTCAACAAGTGTCAATAGAGCATTATCATCTTTAGATTTTGAACCAATGACACTATCTATTTCCCAATGACCAAATTCTTCTCTATAATCAACATGATTAGGTCTTTCATCAATTGATTTCCCGAGAGACTTTTTATGCTTACCACTTCTTTTCTTTTTAGGTGATAGTCTAACTTTCATCTTGAGGTAATGATTTCTGACTAGTAAAAAACCTTTATCAATATGGTTATAATGAGTCTTAGTAGAAACAAGAGGTTTATCCCAAGTTCCTAAGGACTTGATGAAACCAACAATTACATCTGGTGACCAATTAAAGTCTATAATTTGTTTACAGGCATAATTAATAAAATCAACAGCATGAACAAGCATAGATTTGGAACCACAACGTTTTCTGTTTTCTATGTATTTAGCCTGTCCTGTATCAGCAAAGTAGATTGATTTGGTCTTTTTATTTTCTTTAATTTGAGTCACCGTACCACGACTTAGCTCATTAGCAATGGTTTGATGATGGCGTCCTAATCGTAAGCCTATTTCTCTATTTGAAATCCCATCTTTGTGCCAAAATTCGATAAGTTGTCTTTCCTCAAAGGAAAGATATTTGTAGCTTGATTTTTTTGTGTTATTCTTAGTTTGCACCATGATAAAAATTCCTTTCGTTGTTGGGTAGACACTTCAATGATACACGAATTTTTTACCATGGTGTTTTTCTATTATTATAGGATGGCTAACTTGATTCTACAATTAAGCTTTTAATTTTAATTGTTGACTAGTAGCATACGTCATAATTTGTTGTGCTGTTTCTTCTATTGACTGGTTAGTTACATCAATAACATAAGCGCCTGTTTTTTCGAAAACATCACGTGCATAAGCCAACTCTGCTTTAATTCGTTCTAGTTCAACATAAGACGATGTTCCTTGTAAACCCAATGATGCTAAACGCGATTGGCGGACACTCATTAAGTAATTAGCATTAGCTGTTAGACCAATCACGACTTTCCCTTCAAGTTCATCAATTTCTTTTGGTAAAGAAACTTCAGGAATAAGGGGCAAGTTAGCTACTTTATAGGACTTATTAGCTAAGTACATACTTAATGGTGTTTTTGATGTACGTGATACACCTAGAATTACGATATCTGCTTTTAAAAAACCTTTAGCTTCTTTGCCATCATCATAGCGCACAGCAAACTCCATTGCTTCAACTCGTTTAAAATAATCTTGGTTCAAACGGTATTGCGAGCCACTTTCATAGCTTGGTGTTAAATGAGTTCTTTTCGCTACAACCGATAACAACGGCGTCATATAATCTAGCCATTCTAATCCAGTCCGTTCACAAAACTCCTGACAAACTTCCGTTAGCTCTTGACTGACTAACGTTGTAATCACAACCGCCTTTTCTTTTAACGCATCTCGTAAAATACCGCCTAAACTTTCAGCAGAATCAATAAACGGAAACGTTTGAATATCGTAATCCTCTAAACTTGGAAACTGAGCCAACACAGCGTGAATCACCCGTTGCGCAGTTTCACCAATTGAATCAGATATAACAAATAGCGTTAATTTTTTCTCTCGTCTTTCCTGTAACGTATTCATTGTTACTGGTCACTTCCCATCTGAATAAAATGCTGCATAATTCGCGTTTTTGACAACTTACCAACTACTTCCTTGGCCGCCCTATCTCCAATGACCGGCAAGGAATCTATTTCATGATTGACTAATAATTCACCAGCTTGTAAAACAGTCATATCTGGTGTCGCTAAAACTAAATTAGGCATGCGTGTCATAATAATCGCAATGGCTAAATCGTTATCTTGATTATTTAACAAACTGCGTAGTAAGTCTTTTCGAGAAACAATACCAACCAATTGTTTGGTTTCTTGATCAATCACATATAACGACCCGCAATCATACATAAACAATGATGTTGTCGCATCTCTAATTGTTGTTTCTGGATACACAATCACTGGTGTTGACATCAATTCACTGACAGTTGTATTAAACAAACGGTCATGAAGGAGCGGTTCAAAAGCGATACCCGAATACACATAACCAACTTTTGGTCGAGCATCTAGAATGCCCGTCATCGTCAAAACAGCTAAATCGCTACGCAATGTCGGTTTAGTTAAACCAAGTTCTTCTGCAATTTTATCTCCGCTGATTGGTTCATGATGCTTCACAATATCAATAATTTTTTTTTGACGATCTGATAATTCCATCTTAACCCCTCATTTTAACATAATCCTATGATTGTTCGATTTGACTTTGCGCTGCTGCTAGGTAAGCAATTGGAATTCTAAATGGTGAACATGACACATAGTCTAAGCCCCACTTGTCAAAATATTTAATTGATGCAGGGTCGCCACCCAATTCGCCACAAACACCAATTTTTAAATCCGGACGTACAGAGCGTGCTCGTTCTACCGCAACTTTAATTAACTCACCAACGCCTTCAACATCTAGCGTTTGGAACGGATCTTTCGGTAAGATGCCTTGTTCTTCATACTGTTGAATAAATTTCCCAGCATCATCACGTGAAAATCCAAATGTCATTTGTGTTAAGTCGTTCGTTCCAAAACTAAAGAAATCAGCTTCTTCCGCAATTTCATCTGCAATTAAACAAGCTCTTGGAATTTCAATCATAGTACCTACAGTATAATCAATTTCAACTGCTTCGGCATCAATAATTTGATTAATATGTGCCACAATTTTTTCTTTTAGAATTGTTACTTCTGGTGTCATCCCAACTAAAGGAATCATAATCTCTGGCGATACGCGTAAACCAGTTGTTTTTTGACGCTCGATTGCACTACGAATGATAGCCTCAGCCTGCATTAAATATAACTCAGGATAAGTTACGGCTAAACGACAGCCACGGTGTCCCAACATTGGATTGACTTCATGTAATTCATTAATGCGACTAGTTAATACATTACTATCTAGTTCTAATTCTACCGCTAATTTCTCAATCTCGCTTAGTTTTGTTGGAACAAACTCATGCAATGGTGGGTCTAATAAACGAATAACTGCTGGTTTTTCAGCAATTGTATCAAAGATTTCTTTAAAATCATCTAATTGGTAATTTAAAATAATATCTAATGCTTTTTGACGTTCTTCTGTATTACGTGACAAGATAAAACGACGCATTTCTTTCAAACGAGCTGGAGCGAAAAACATATGTTCCGTACGAACCAAACCGATACCAGCAGCATTAAAGTCTAAACCTGCTTGAATGTCAGTCACCGTTTCAGCATTCATACGAATAGCTAAACGCGCACGCTCTTGTGCCCAATCTAAAATAGTATCTAGATAGTCATTATTTTCACTTATGATTAACGGAATTTCACCAACGTATAAATGACCTTTAGAGCCATCAACTGAAAGAATATCTCCCTCAGTTAGCACTGTATCGCCACATCTCACTTGTTTTAGTTCTTCATTTACTTCTAAATCAGAACAGCCAGCAACACAACAAGTTCCCATGCCCCGAGCAACGACTGCTGCATGAGATGTCATACCCCCACGACTGGTCACAATAGCTTTACTGATTACCATACCTTCAATATCTTCCGGTGACGTTTCTTGACGAACCAAGACTACTGCATGACCTTGACTAGTCATTACTTTAGCCGCTTCTGTATCAAAACAAATTTTACCAGTTGCTGAGCCTGGACTGGCAGGCAAACCATTAGTTGATAGAATTTGGTCCTCTTTAATCTGTGTACTATCAAAAACAGGATGCAATAAACTATTAATTGACTCAGGTTCAATCATCATTAATGCTTCATCCTTAGTCACTAGACCTTCTTCTACCATATCGACAGCTATTTTCACTGCAGCTTGTGCTGTCCGTTTACCATTACGTGTTTGTAACAAGTAGAGTTTTTTATTATCAATCGTAAACTCAATATCTTGCATATCTTTATAGTGTTTTTCTAAGTTGGTTGCCATTTTGAATAAATCTGCATAAACTTCTGGCATCTCTTTTTCTAAATGACTGATGTCTAGTGGTGTTCGTACACCCGCAACAACATCTTCACCTTGAGCATTAATTAAATATTCTCCAAACAACTTGTGTTCACCAGTAGCTGGATTGCGTGTGAATAAGACGCCAGTTCCACTTTGGTCGCCACTATTTCCAAAGACCATCGCTTGAATATTCACAGCGGTCCCTAAATTGTGATCAATCCCATGTAGCTCACGATAGACACGAGCACGATTATTATTCCATGATGAAAAAACGGCTTCAATTGATTGATACATTTGTTCTCTTACATCTTGTGGAAATTCTTGTTTATCATGATCAAGATAGACTTGTTTAAATGCGGCAATAATTTCTTTTAATTGCTCTACCGTCAAATCATAATCTTGTTTTACACCATATTTATTTTTAACTGTTTCTAAAACGCCTTCAAAAAAGTATCCTTCAATACCACAAACAACATTACCATACATTTGTAACAAACGACGGTAGCAATCATAAGCAAATTGTGGATTACCTGTTAATTCGGCGAAAACTTCAACATTTTTATCATTCAACCCAAGATTCAAAATCGTATCCATCATCCCAGGCATTGAAAACTTAGAACCACTTCGAACAGACAATAATAATAAATCAGACGTATCATTGATAGATTTTCCTGTTTGTTTCTCTAACTCTGATAAATGTCCTTCAATTTCGTTTTTCAATTCAGTCGTTAAGCGCTTACCGTTTGCTAAGTAGTGGATGCATGCTTCAGTTGTAATCGTAAAACCTGGCGGTACTGGTAAGCCTAAACGTGTCATTTCTGCCAAGTTTGCTCCTTTACCACCTAATAATTGACGCATACTCCCTTGACCTTCGTGAAATTGATAAACCTGCTTCATGTTCTGTTCTCCTCCTATATATTACGTATGATTGAATTATATATGACGTATTATATAAAATCAATAGGTATTAATAAGATTTTTTTTAACTTAAAAATGAATAAGACGTATTAATGGATCTATCAATCCACTAATACATCTTATAGGTTGAGCATTACTATCTATTCCATACCCAAGTATTCTCTTAATTCTGTTTTATAGACTGCCGCCTTATTTCCATAAATAATTTGAATACCTGATGTAACGTTCACAACACCATTTGCACTTAATGTCGTTGTAAAAACTGATTTTTCTGAGACTTTGTCTGGATTTTCAAGAGTTAAACGTAGCCGAGTAAAGCAAGCATCAACCTTAATAATATTATCTTTTCCTCCAACAGCCTCAACTAATTGACTTAAAAAATCATTTTCAGAAGAAGATACAGTCTCATCTTCAACCATTAATTCTATTTCACGACCAGGTGTTTTTAAATTCCATTTCTCAATAGCAAACTTAAAAACAAAATAATAAACAAGGAAGTAAGTAACTCCTAATGGAAATACCCATAACCAATTTGATCCTTTGTCAGCACCTAAGATACCATTAAAAATCAAAGACATAAAAGGACCTCCAAAAGCGGCTGATCCAACAACATTGAATTGTACAATATAAGTAATAAAATAGGCTAACCCAGAAAAAATAGCATGAATGCCAAACAATGCTGGTGCCACAAATAAAAAGCTGTACTCAAGTGGTTCACTAATCCCCATAAGTGCACAGGGAATGACAACAGCAATCATTAGTGATGCAATTTTTTTCCTGTTTTGTGGTAACGCTGTTTTATATATTGCAAATGCTGCACCCGGTAAGCCACACATAGCAAAAATGACTTTACCATTCATTAAAAAACGACTGACACTTATATCAAATTTAGCACCCGGTGTATTGAGAATAGCGTTATAGATATTAACTGCACCTTCTACTACTTCACCACCAATATCAGCAACACCACCTAAGCTTGTAAAAAAGAATGGTAGATAAATAAAATGATGTAGTCCAAAAGGTAATAATAAACGCTCCAATAATCCATATAAAAATGCACCAAACGAACCAGTTGCCACAATAAATTCAGATGATAAATTTAGTCCTGATTGAATCGGTGGAAAAATAAAGGACATAGCTAAACCTGCAAAGCAAGATGCAATTATTGTAATCGCTGGTATTGATCTTGTTCCATTAAACAAAGATAATACTGGTGGCAACTCAATTTTGTAATATTTATTATGAAGATAACTGACCAATAGACCAATTAAAATCCCCCCAAAAACACCTGTATCTAACGTTAAAATCCCTAAAATACTTTTTTGTCCGGTCAATAATTCTTCTGGCGTTATCGTTCCCCCAAGTGTCAAAAATGTGCCCATAACTGTATTCATAGTCATGTACCCTAAAAAACCGGATAAAGCAGCTGTTCCTTTTTCTGATTTTGCAAATCCGTAGGCAATGGCCATTGCAAAAATAACAGGAATATGATCATTTACAACATTACCCGCTGCTTTTATAATTTGAAAGAGATACACAAAAAATGTGCTACCTAAAAATGGAACTAGCTTAATTAAGTTAGGATTACTAAAAGCACTACCAATACCAACTAAAATACCAGAAATTGGTAAAATTAAAACCGGAGCCATTAGTACTTTCCCTAATTTTTGAAAGCCTTCTAACAATTTTGCTTTATTCATATTACCCTCCAAAAAATCGTTTTCATTTTATCTATAAAAAGTGAGAGAACTATCACTTGCTCTCTCACCACACACTTTTAGGACAGTGCCTTTATTAATTTAATTCTGGCCAGTAATCACAATTGGCTTCAATTAAAGCATCTAATATTTGACGAGCCTTTGTTGCATCACCTATTGTTCTATTTAACGTTAATGCCTGTAAAGCTTTAGTATATGATTTTTCTAAATATGCTTCACAAGTTAGTTTCTCATACGCATATTGCCCTTCAATTAACCCTTTATAAAAAGTACCAATTTTACCGACTGCATATGGTGCAGGGCCATTTGCACCTAAAGATGCTGCGACTTCAATCATTAAGTCATCCGATAAATTCGAAACAATTCCCTTGTTTGGCACAATAACGATAAATGTTCGACGTAAGTTTCCATAGATTGACGCTGCAACTTCAACAATCATATCACCATGGGCATCGTTATGAACAATATGAGAATCTTTTGCCGTACCAACAGCAACAATTCTTCGACATTCTTCAAATACTCGTTTTTCACGGCCGTCCATCACTTCATTGGCACGCGTATAATTAGGATCTAAACTAGATAATTTGTAATTTGGATAAAGGTAATATTGTAAATAAGTATTTGGTAAATAATCTGGAAAATCTCGAATCATATTTTCAACCATAGCATAGGTATCCAACCACGATTGATCTCTTTGTTCAGCATCGACAGGTAAAAAACCATTTTTCAGTGTATAATCTTTAATCTCCGGTAACAAATCATTCCCATCTTTATCATAAACATGAGTAAACCACCCAAAATGATTTAAACCGAAGTAAGTTGGTTCAAACTCATTAAAATCGCGATTAATCAAACGACCAAATGAACGCAATAGATTAACAGGTTGGTCACAGATATTCAAAATACGTTTATCTTCTGGGAATACCATATTTAAAGCATGTGCCACAATAGCTGCTGGATTAGTATAATTTAAAATCCAAGCATCTGGACTCAATCGACGAACATCTTCCACTAATTCAATCATGTCACGGATTGAGCGCATCCCATAGGCAAATCCACCAGGTCCACACGTTTCTTGGCCAATCATTCCCATTGACAAAGGAATTTTTTCATCTTTTTCACGCATTGGATAACCGCCAGTACGCATTTGGCAAAAAACAAAATCAACATCTGTAAAGGCTTCTGTCTTATCTGTTGTATAAGCAAATTCAATATCAGGGGTTTCTTCTTTAAATAAAATTTCACCGAATTGACCAATTACTTCTTGACGTTTTTCATCTGTATCATATAATGTGATTTTGTTAAATGGAAAAATATCTTGATGTTTGGTTAACGCTTTTAAAATGCCTGGTGACCAAGTTGATCCCCCACCGACAATGACAATATTATTCTTCTTCATACTATTTCCTCCTAAGTAGTTGATGCTTTTATTCTATCAACTTAGAAGGTTAAAACAATCACTTAGGGATTAAGTAGACTCTTAACACACAACCTGCTATTCAACACACGCGTGTGTTTGAGAACACAATTAAATTAGCGAATCAAACAAGTAATTTAAGACATAATAAATACCTAACCGTGACGAAACATCCATCTCATTCAGACGTAACTCTTCATAAAAAGTATACAAAGAATAATCAGCTAACTTTGAAATACTATTTTGTGAAAATCCAGTCAATGAAACAATTGTTGCTTCTGTAATCTTGGCAATTTTCATTGCTTCTAAAGGTGTCTTAGTTTCTCCACTTAAACTTACCACAACCAAAGTATCTCCATTTTTCAATTGTTTTGCCCGTTGTTTCATAACATGTGGTTCATAGTATAGCGATGCTTCAATACCACAAATCCTTAATTTTTCTTTCATTTCTTCACAAGGATATTTAGATGGGCCACATGCAAAAAAGTATACGTGTTGGCTATGATGTAATATTGTCACAATTTTTTCTACAATCTCATCACTTAACAAAGCGTCTGTTTGTTCAATTTGTTCTTTTAGCGTTAAACCATCCTGTTTTCTAGACAGAGGTTTTTGCATTCTATCAAGTACTACTGCCATTTTTAATTCTGAATAACCCTTAAATTCTAATTTTTTTGATAAGCGAACAATTGTATTTGGCGAAACATATAAAGCTGCCGCAACAGTTTTCAGCGTATCATCTTTAATACCATCAATATTTTCACGAATATACTTAAGAATATCATGTTCCTGAGCATTTAGCCGATGTTGATTTTTTTGCAAATTAGTAAATAACATAATAATTCCCCTCCATCATTCGAATGATTATTGCCCAATTAATATAGCATAATTTACTAAAAAAAGCCCTTCTCTTAAAATAGGAGAAAAGCTTTCTAAACGATAACATGTATACTTAGTCATTACGATTTCTTTCGCCGACTGAATAGCCGTCTGAAATTACCTGGCGCTTGAATCATTTGTTCTTTTGATAGGTGTTGACGCATGGCTTTTAGAGCATCTATCGCATCAGTTGTCACAAAATTTAAACTTTGATTAGTATCCGTTATAATATCAAAGCTTCGAATATACTTTCCTTTAAAATAAACTTGCGCACGGACTTGAACGATGTTGCTCCAAGGAATTTGGACGTAACCAGCGCCATCAGTTTCTCGAAATTCAACCCCATTGTCTCCAATGGCTATAATTCCTGCTTTTGGATTTACAGGGTTTAAAAATGCATTGGCCTTCACAGCAATCTCGACTTGCCGATTTAAACTTTCAACCATTCATCTTGCCTCCATTTCTATTTCTTTTCTATTATAACAAAAAAAGAGATGAACAGAAGGTTCTGCCCATCTCTTTCGAGACATTATTAACCAAAGATACCAACAACATATCCCAAAATACCAATAACAAATAAACCGAAGATAATAGTAATTGGGCTGACTTTTTTTCTTAATAACCACATACAACCAAGTGTTAATAATAATGGCATTAAACCAGGAATTAATTGGTTAAACATATCACCTAGTGTCGTAACTTTTTGTGGGTTAACATTTGCTCCACTATTAATTTGGTTGATAACTTCACGGATTGAATTGACATTTAATTTGCCTTCATTCGCTGAAGTAATCATGCCAGAGAAGTCCACCAATGATTTTTTATCCACATCAACTTTTGATAACACCATTGGGAAATTCATAGTCGTCCAACGAGGTACCAAGACCCCCATGATAAACATCCCTAGAATTGATGCCCCTTGAGTAATTTTTTGCATCACACCACCACTTAAATCTTGGGTGATATTTGATCCTTGACGGTAACCTAACTCTTGTGTGTACCATAAGAATGACATACGAATAATGTTCCATGCAAAGAAGAAAACTAATGGTCCAATAATACTACCTTGTAATGCTAGAGAAGCAGCAAAGGCACCGATTACTGGTCGTAAAGTTCCCCAGAAAATCGGGTCACCAACACCAGCTAAAGGACCCATCATCCCAATTTTAACCCCTTGAATGGCTGCATTATCAATCGGTGCTCCCGCAGCTTTTTCTTCTTCAAGTGTTAAAGTCACTCCAATGATTGGTGCAGCGACATATGGATGGGTATTAAAGAACTCTAAGTGACGTTTTAACGCTAACGCACGATCTTCTTTTGTGTGATATAGTTTTTTGATGGCAGGCATCATTGCAAATGCCCAACCTACGTTTTGCATACGTTCATAGTTCCAAGATGCTTGTAAGAACTGACTTCTCCACCATACAGAGATACGTTCTTTTTTCGTTAATTTTACCACGTTTAATTCTGTCATTGTCTGTGTCCTCCTTTTTAATAGTCATTCAAGATGTCGTCTAATGGGTCACCCTTACTTGGGCCTGAACCATTACCACCACCGCCGTTAAATTCTGGTGCTAATTGGATATACACAAGAGCTAAGACAAGACCAATAATACCCATAGCGATTAAGTTCAACTCTGATACGGCTGCTAATGCAAAACCTAAGAAGAAGAATGGCCATAATTTTGGTGTTGCCATCATGTTAATAACCATTGCATAACCTACTGCTACGATAAAGCCACCAGCTACTGCTAAACCACCAGTAATCCAATCTGGAATAGCATGTAATGCACTTGTTACAGCTTCAGCTGGTACTGCAACTATAATAGCTGCTGGAATCGCAATCCGAATTCCTTGTAAGAACAAAGCAATCATATGGAATGTTTCTACGCCACGAATTGAGCCTTCTTCAGCTTTTTTATCGGCACCATGTGCTAAACCAACTGTGATTGAACGAACGAAAATCGTTAATACTTGACCAGCAACAGCTAATGGAATCGCTAAAGCAATCCCTTCGTCAACGCTAGCACCTTTCATTGTAACAAGAATAGCAGCTGCAACCGAAGCTAGCGCTGCATCCGGTGCTACAGCAGCCCCAATATTCATCCACCCTAAAGCGATTAATTGTAATTGACCACCTAACATAATACCTTCTGCTAAATTACCTGTTGCCATACCAATTAACGTACACGCAACGATTGGTTGATGAAATTGAAATTGGTCTAAAATTCCTCCAACACCGGCTAAAAATGCTATTAAAACGACAAATGTAACAGCAATAATTGACATAATAGTTCCTCCTTATTTAGTCATCCCAGTTTTTGCTAGTAAGTCCCATAAGTTTTTCGATGAATCACTTGGTACTTTTCTAACATCAAACTTGATTCCTTTTTCTTTTAGATATTCAAAGGCTTCAACGTCCTCTTTGTTCACTGATAAAACGTTATTGACCATGATTTTCCCTTCAGAATGCGCCATTGAACCAACATTAATGTCTGTCAAATCGACACCCATATCAACTGCGCGTACAACATCTTCTGGATTTTCAAATAGTAATAATGCTTTGGTTTTACCAAAACGTGGATCTTTCCAAATTTCTGCTAATTTAGCAATCGGAATAACATTCGCTTTCACACCTGGCGGAGCGGCTTGAGTGATTAATGTTTTACGTAAATCATCTTTTGCCACATTATCAGATACGACGATAATCCGTGTTGGACTAGTTGTTTTAGTCCAGGCTGTTGCGACTTGACCATGTAATAAACGAGAATCAATGCGGGCTAGAACAACTTTCATTTGTCCTTCCGTTGGTAATGATGAACTATCAATCTCTGGCTTGGTTGTTTTTTCAGCTACTACATCTAATGCTTCCGGACGAACTTTAACACCGTCTTTAGCTGTTTCAATAATGTGTGCAGCAATTTCATGAGCCGATTCCATTGAAAAACGTGAAGCATAAGCTTCAATCAACATTGGTAAATTTAAACCGCTGACAATTGCCCAAGTTTCTTTATTTTCTTCAAACAATGTATTTGCTTGGTTAAATGGTGTTCCACCCCATAAATCGACTAAAAATAATACCTCATTTTGGTCGTCAAATGATTGTACTGCCGCTTCTAACTTCGCTCTTAAATCATCTGGACCCTCACTAGGCATCAATGTCACAGCTTGAACATTTTCTTGTTCGCCAAAAATCATTGAGCCTGATTGCAAAATACCATTAGCGAATTCGCCATGACTTGCTAAAATGATTCCTACCATAATTTTTACCTCCTAATTAGCATTAAGTGTTATTAGTCACTTATTTTATTAATTTGTCTTTGCGCAATAAATTCAATAAATCAATCGAATTATCTGCAACAACTTTCCGAATTTCAATCTTGATATTTTTTTGGCCTAAGTACTCAAAATCGTTAATGTCATTGTCATCCACAGCAATTGCATTAGTAATCATACGTTTACCAGTTTGAAAGCTCATACCACCTACATTAATTGTTTCAATAAAAATACCAGCATCAACCACACGTCGAACGTCACCAGGATTAGTAAATAATAGCATTAATTTAGAATTATCAGCTAACATCCGAACATCTCGAGCCAGTTCAATTAATTTATAAACAGGGATAACATTAACTTTTACACCTAATGGCGCTGCTTGAACTAAAAGTAACTTCCGCAGTTCATCCTTTGCAACCTCATCACTAACAACTAAAATCCGATTCACATTAGTATGCTTGGTCCAGACAGTAGCAACTTGACCATGAATTAATCTGTCATCAATCCGAACTAAGCGAATATCCATTGAAATTCCTCCTTTTCATAAAATAAGTTGAGACTTTTTAACTCCTCACCATTACATATGCAAATTACGTGCCAACTTTTAAGAAAGCTATTGTATCGGTTATTTTAAACAAAAAAAATACACAAAACAATACACTGTACAGTGTATTGTTTTGTGTGTATCGTTTTTTAGAAATTTTTAACAATTTGGTAAGTATAAAAAACCTCGCTATCACAAAATTCAACTTTTAGTGTATCCCTCAAATAACTAAGCGCTAAAACAACCGTGTCATAGATATTATCTCGTTTCATGACACTTATATCTTCCTTAGTTGCTGTTAGTGTATCTTTCCTTAATTCTCGCTCAATCGATCCAGCAAGATGCAAACACAGATTAGTATAAAAAGCTGGTTTCTCAACTAATTTTAAGCCAGAAGTGACTAAATCAGCTACATGCCATAAGGGGTCAATTAATTTCTCAGGATTAATAAAAGTAAAACTTTTTAGCATAAATTCCAAACACACAGCTTTTGCCTCAGATAAATTTAACTCAGGGTATGTTTCAGTACATTGTTGAGAGACTACATGTTTAATCGCATTTTTACCTTCAGGTGAAAATAACACGTCCATTGGAATAAATGGAATATCAATATTTGGTTGTGTAATACCAGTAATTGCAATCACTTCATACTCTTGACGAATAGCACTTAGTTGCTGATTAATATCTAAAACCGAAATAGGAAATACCGTGATATCTGTTGCGACACTGGCTTGTAGGTAGTCATCTAATAAATCTTTCATTCGCTGCGCAGTTCCTTGACCCGAAGCACAAATTGCAATAATTGCTTTTTTATCTCTTAATTTAGTTTCAGCGATAACGGATACTTTCGGTTTTGCATAACCATGAAAATTAATTAAACTCTGATGTAATTGATTGATATCTGTCTCAATTAAGCTGGCTTTACGAGCAGCTTCTAAAACCGTTGCTGTTGTTACCATATCAACTGTTTTAACCATAATATGCGTTTGATTCTCAATATCTTCAGAGAAAGTCCCTAAAGATCCCATATCAACTAGCAATAATACGCCACTTCCTTCATTGACTGCAATAACTTCCTTAATAATTTTTTCTTTTGCTTCTTTTGGTTGCATATCTAGCGGCATATCTACACTACGTAAATTCGTGACATTTAATAACTGTTTTACTACTTGCACCATACTTGACGCTGTACTAACACCATGCGCCGCGACAACAATTCCAATCCGTCCATCAGATTTATTTTCCTTTAATGACACTAACAGAACGGTCAAATAATTGACTTCATTTCGTGGAACTGACACACTATGTTCGCGTTCAATAATTAGTTTGATTTCTTCTGCTACCTCACGCTCATCAGGATAGTGTAAGACCATTTTTTCAATACTTTCATTGTCTTGCGTAATTTGATATTTACCAGACTGCATCCGATTAATAAATGAACTAATATGCAAACCCATCGCATACAAAAAATTCGTTTGAAACTCATAGTTTAGTGACTGCTTAGAAAATTCAAAAATTTGCTTTGTCGTGCGAATGACGGTTTCATCCATAATTTCTAACAACTGACTATCAGCATCAAAACTAAAACCATGATTGCGATAAAATGATTTTAAATGGACATTAATATCCGTCGAAATAAAATGGTTAATTGCTTCTTGATTGAAGCCTTCATCTTTTAAAACAGCTGCTTTGTCACCAATAATATCATATAAATTATAAGGTAATTCATACGCATCAGTTTCGAATGTTTCGTATGACTCATTAGGTGAAATAATCATTTTTTGAGGCACATAATAGGCAAGTTCAGCCATATTTTGTCGATTATGAGCAAGTTTTGCCAGACCTTCCTTAATGGATTCATTTAATTCATTGACAGTAACCAATAATTCATCCTGGTCCATATGATTCAAAAAGGCTCGAGCCGTTACTAATTGGACATTTGATTTTAATTGCCCAACATTGCCATAACCAACACTACCAACGAGTGCCTTGATAACATCATCAGTCAAAACAATTTTGCGTTGAATTCTTTTGGCTTCCATCGACATCATCACTCGAACTAGATCAACTTTTTCTTTTTCCGGTCGATTGACAAAGTTAGGTAATTGAATGGTAATTGGGATACGACGGACAAACGTATTTAATAAGGCCGACGATGGGTCTTCAGTGGTCGCACAAATAATTCGAACATTGGCTTGATGTTGTTTGGTTGTTTCTCCTAAACGAGCATATTGCCCAGTATCCATAAAATAAAAAATCATTTCCTGACCCTCAGGGGGTAAACGATGAACTTCGTCCAAAAAAAGAAAACTATTATTCGCCAAAGTTAACAAACCGTCTTTTTCTTCTGATGCTCCTGTAAATGCACCTTTAGCATGTCCAAATAAATGACTCATTAACAACTCTGGGTTACTCGCATAATCTGCACAATTAAATACAACCATCTCTTTATTTTCTGCCACGACCTGACATTGTTTGGCAAATTGAAACATCGTGTGCGCAAAATATGTTTTTCCAGAGCCAGTCGGCCCAACGATTAAACAATTTAATCCTTTTGGTGGATATAAAATCGATGCTTTTGCTTGCTCAACTGGATTCCGCATACTACCATTGGCACCAACAATTCGCTGAAAAATATCACTTGCTTCCGTTGGATAATCTACTTGTGCTATCGCACGTTTTTTTGCTTCTCTAGGCTTTTCTAAATAACTCTCGACATGTTTGGTCAACGGTTTGTGTCGAAAAACTGACTTACAAACATAACGGACTGGCCTTCCATCAAATTTATCAAGTACGCCTTCTTTAACTAAAGCATTTAAATCTTTACTAGCATTACTACGCTGAATATTTAGTGCAGTTGCTACATCTTGTGTTGTTAGACCAGACGCCGCCGTTAACGTATCTGCATCTAAAAAATCCGTGTGTGATTTCACTAATTCATAGACTCGATCAATTCGCTTTTTCACGTGACTCCTCCTTAATAGGTCCCTTTATCTAACAGAGTACCTTCAGTGTATCAAAAAGTAATACACTAGTACACAAAAAAAGAAAAAATACTACTGTATTTTTTCTTCAGACTGTAGACAAAGTATCAAAAATTTGATACTTTGTCTTTTTTTCTTGGTAAAATAGAGAAAAGGAGTTGCTTCCATGCTAAAAAAACAAGATATGAGCAAACGTAATCAAATTGGTTTTTATTCTCTAGAAGATTTAGTTCCCAAGGAACATCTATTAAGAGATATTGATAAATATGTAGATTTTAATTTTATTTATAAGTTAGTTGAAGATAAATACGATGAATCAAATGGCCGCCCTAGTATAGATCCGGTTCTATTAATTAAACTTCCGTTGATTCAGTATCTTTATGGTATAAAAAGTATGAGACAAACTATTAAAGATGTTGAGGTTAACATGGCTTATCGCTGGTTTTTAGGTTTGGATATCGAAGATGCTGTTCCTCACTTCTCAACCTTTGGCAAAAATTATTCTAGAAGATTTCGTGGTACAGATATCTTTGAACAAATATTTTACGGCATATTAGAACAGTGTATTGAAGCTGAATTAGTGGATACTTCTGAAGTATTTATTGATGGTACTCATATAAAAGCACATGCAAATAATAAAAAATATGAAAGTAACGAAGTTACTGAAGAAACTCTTTTTTATGTGGAATCACTACAAAAAGAAGTTGAAATAGATAGAGAAAAAAGATTAAAAAAGCCCTTAAAAAGAAGAGAGGAAAGTGAAAATCAGGTAAAACATAAAAAAATTAGTAAAACAGATGATGAGAGTGGTTGGTTCCATAAAGGAGAGCATAAACAGGTTTTTGCTTATGCTGCACAAGTAGCATGTGACAAGAATGGTTGGGTTTTAGGATATACAACTCATCCTGGTAATCAACATGATAGTCGGACATTCATCGATATCTATAATAAATTACAAAGTCACTTTACCTTAGATAAATTAGTAATGGACGCTGGATACAAAACACCTGGTATAGCCCATTTATTATTTCAAAATAATTTAACACCTATTTTTCCATATAAAAGACCTATGACCAAAAAAGGATTTTATAAAAAACATGATTATGTTTACGATGAATACTACGATCAATATATCTGCCCTAATGTGAAAATTTTAAGCTATACAACAACTAACAGAGACGGATATCGTGAATACAAAAGTAATACGTCTGATTGTAGTCAATGCCCTTTGATTGCCTATTGTACTGAGTCAAAAGAAAAGAGGAAATTAATTCAACGACATTTATGGGAAAATGATATGGAACGTTGTGAAGACATACGTCATTCCCTTGGAATGAAAGCTATATATAATAATCGAAAACAAACAATTGAGCGATTATTTGGAACGGCAAAAGAATTTCATGGCTTACGTTACACTAATTTAATTGGGAAAGAAAAAATGCACATGAAAATTGGGCTCACTTTCGCATGCCTTAACATTAAAAAATTAGCAAAAATGCTTAAATTAAGAGACCTGAAGGGCTCTATTTTTTTATCTATTTTGGGAATTTTATCAAAAATAATGATAAGATACAAAAAAACAAACCAATTACCCTTTATGAGCAACTGGTTTGTCTTCAATCTGAAGAAAAAATACTACTGTATTTTTTCTTGATAGAGGCTATATTCAATCTGTTTTGCTTGAGAGAAAATTGCACGTTGTTCGTCGCTAGCGATAAACACTCTAAAACTAAAGACAACTTCACCTTGATTCAAGTAAACTTCAACAAAACTGTTGTCTAGAAAAATATCTACTGTAATGGGATCTGTTCCAAATTGATCATAAGCTACCGAACGCGTCATACCATACTCTTCATCAATTAACTGAATTAAATGACTACGATCTATACTGATTGTCTGGTTGCTACAATCAGTCGTTAATTCCCAATAGTTATCTTCTGTACCAACTTTAAGACTAAATTCTTCCGTTTGTGTTAACTCAAACCGTAGATGACTGTGTTTTGATGACAATAAATAATCATTACTTATCGTTCTTTCAATGAACTCAAAGGCTGATAACATGTCATTTGTAGGATAACGACGTAATTTATTATTTTGGATAGTCATTATATTTGGTACAGTTAAACCATGTTTCCAACATTCATTATCATTAGGATAGACTGGTTCCCCACAGCCAAACCACCCCATAACAATCGGTTCATCATCTTTTCCGTAAAAAGCTTGTGGCACATACTAATCAAAACCAGCATCTAATTCTTCTAGTGTAGTAACCAAAAGGGTTGAATATAATTAAATCCTGTAGTTGCGACTAATTGTGCCTCGATTCCTTGAATCGCATGCTGCGTTCCTGTAACAGTTAAAGGTTGCAATAGAGCTGCAAAAACAAAAGCTCCAAATACACCCGCACGATTATAAAGGACATCAATTACCCAACCAAGATCGTCGCCAATCGCATTACCAATTGGTCCAAACACTAGAAAGAGTGCTATTGCCGATAACAAAATAGTAATAGTTGGCACTAAGATAAAACTCAGCGTTTGTGGTGATTTTTTCTTTGTAAATTGTTCTACTTTAGCTAAAAACCATACTGTCAGAATAGCTGGAAAAACACCCCCTTGATAAGCCACTTGCGGGATATTAAAACCGAAAAAGTGCCACATATCCAGTTGCTGATAGTTACCGGTTAAATAAACCGTTCGATCCATCAGTTGTGGTGTAACCATGACAAAACCAACTACTAAACCTAAAACAGGATTTCCACCAAAACGTTTAACAGCTGAATACATAACGAGTACTGGTAAGTAGGCAAATGTCGTTGCAATAACTTCAAAGAAACGTGACAAATCCTGTGCCCAAAGCCAATTTTCAGCCATCGAGCCACCTAAAAATCCAAATTGTATTGTTAGTAAAGACCGTAAACCTAAAATCATTGCTGCGCCAACAAAAGCCGGAATAATAGGGACAAAAATATCAGAGAAGATTTTAAATGCTTGTTGCATTTTATTTTGTTTGCCTGTACCAGCTTTTTTGACATCTTGTAAAGAAGCCTCTTTGATCCCAGCTTCTTCTTGGAAGGCCGCAAAAACTTTTTCAACAGTTCCTGGTCCAAAAATAATTTGGAGCTGTCCACTATTGAAAAAGACGCCTTTAGCTCCTTCAATACCTTCTAACGTTTCTTTATCATATGCTTTCTCATCTTTTAAAACTAAACGTAAACGGGTCACACAGTGCGCAGCATTCTCTATATTATCATTGCCACCAATGGCAGCAATGACTTCTTTTGCAATACGATTATAATCCATTATGCTCACCTTTTCTTTATGATTTTTTCGTTTTTGGAACGTTCCAATAATAGTTTAAAAAAATAAAACGTTCACTTTACATCTTTTATTATAAATGGAACGTTTTATTTTTTCAAGTACTTTATACTATTTTTTTGTTGTTTTACCCACAATGAACGTTACAGGTAAAATATGCTTACGTTGCACCTGATGACGTGTTTTTTCTAATTGTAATAATTCTTCAACAGCTAGATTGGCAATTTCTTCAACTGGTTGACGAATCGATGAAATGATAGTTTCTTCGTTTTTAAAATTTTTAGCACCATCAAATCCAACTAACTGGACATCACGAGGAATAGTAAGCTGAAGATCATTTAACACATTTAAGCAATACTGAGCATAGCGGTCTGTTGCGGCAAAAATACCATCAAATGTAACCCCATTTTTATATAGCTGCTGAATTTCAGACATTAATTGTTCTTTAAACTCGGCAGAGGTACTGCGTTTTACAAACATCTCAAAGTTTAGATGATGTCGCAAGCAGTAACTTTTGAAACCATTTAGGCGTTCCATAACACCTAAATTATTTTCAATATCGCGTCCCACCATTAATAATCGTTTAGCACCTAAGCGAGTTAATTCCTCGGCAGCAAGTTCACCACCTGCAAAATTATCACTAGTCACAAAAGGTACTTTATCATTAAAATAACGTTCAATTGATACAATTGGAATATCTGAAGTCACGTAAGGTGAAATATCACTATATGAAATAGTTATAATCCCCTTAACTTTTTGCTCTTTTGCCATTGTAATATAGTCCAATTCTTGCTTATAGTCATCTTCAGAATTGCATAAAATCATTTTTAACTGATGATTACGTAATTTTTTTCCAAATAGAAGGCTAATTCTGAAAAAAATGGATTCCAAATTGTTGGTAAAATAAATACCACAATATCACTTTTTTGTGTTTTCAAAAAGCGTCCAGCCATATTTGGAACATAATCTAACTCTTTAATTGCCGCTTCCACTTTCACACGGGTACTTTCCTTGACTTTTACCCCATTAATATAATTGGATACAGTACCTCTTGAGACACCAGCAAGTCTTGCTACATCATTCATATCTGCCATTTTCCCACCTCCTTTTAATTCTTACCTAACTTATACTACAAGCAACGAATTTTTGCAATTACAAATTAAAAAACTTGTTTATTAGCTTAGACTAATAAACAAGTTTAACTAATCAATTATTTAATGTATTGTGCTGATTGGTCACCTGCTTGACGACCGAAGACAATGATATCACCAACTGAGTTACCACCAATACGGTTAGTACCATGAAGTCCACCAGTTACTTCACCAGCAGCGTATAAACCTGGAATAGCTTTGTTGTCTTTAGTTAAGACCTCAGTTTTTGCATTAATCTTAACCCCACCCATTGTATAGTGAATACCAGGTGCAATTTTAATTGCATAGTATGGACCTTTGTCTAACGGTTTATCCATGCCTGTTTTACGTTCAAACTGAGCATCTTTTTTATCTGCGACAGCTTGATTCCAATCAGTAACCGTTTTATCAAGAGCGTCTTCCTTCACACCGATTTCTTTAGCTAAATCAGCCACAGTTTCACCTTTTTTCACAAACCCTTGTTTATCGTAAAAATCAATTGCTTTTACGCGTTCACGCACACCACTATCAAAAACTAAGTAAGCAGCTTTGCCTTTTAATTGATTAATAGCAGCAGATACTTTATCACGAGTGTCTAATTCATTAATAAATCGTGTACCATCTTCAGAGACCAAAATACCACCTTCTCCACGGACTGCTTCACCAATTAAAATACCAGTATCTTGTTGAACAGTTGGATGAATTTGAATTTGATTCATGTCAACAACTTGTCCACCAAGTTTTTCAATCATCTTAATACCGTCACCTGTACTACCCTCTTGATTTGTTGTTACATAACCATCAAGTTCAGGTTTCTCAGCTTTAATCATCTCAGGGTTAGCCCCGTAACCACCAGTTGCTACAACAACTGCTTGACTGCTAATTTCCTTTTTCTCTTTAGTTTCTTTCATATCAACTTTAACACCTGAAATTTTACCATCTTTTTCTTTAATTTCAGTTACATCTGCATTCACAAAAATGGGAATATTAAGTTCCGTTACATTTTTCAATAAGCCGTGAACTAAGTATTCACCAACAGCTGATCCGTCTTCTGGACGATGTGTTCTTTTTTCACTCATTCCACCAGTGATCGTTAAATTATTTAAACGAATTCCCATTGAGTCTAGCCAATCAATTGCTGAAGCTGAGTTATCAACGTAGTAACGTAATAATTCCTTATCATTTTTATCATGTCCACCTTTTAGTGTTTCTTCGTAAAATTTATCATTGCTATCACTGATACCAGATTCTTTTTGGAATTTTGTTTCAGATGCGTTCATTCCACTAGAAGATTTCAGAGTATTTCCACCAGCAACCGGCATTTTTTCTAAAATAACTGGATTTTTTCCAGCATCTTTGGCTTGAATCGCTGCAGACATTCCAGCACCACCAGCACCAATAATCACAATATCGTACTTATCTTGTAAATCTTTTGGATCTGTATAGGCTTGTGCCGACGCTCCTGTTGCTACATCTGTACTAGAAGCTTCTGTTTTAGTTTCTTTTTTCGTAGACTCTTTTGTTTCCGTTTTGTTTCCTCCACAACCTGCTAACATAAAAATAATTGCTGACCCAACTGTCAATGACTGTAACACTTTCTTTTTCATAAGTCTGCTCCTTTACCTTTGTTAATTACGTAACAATATAGTTAAATTGTAGCTTATATTATAAAAAAACTCAATCATTTTTATAATTTTTTCACAAATTCTCATGCGTTTTTTAAAACAAAAAAAACTACTAGAATAATAGCATCTAGTAGTTAAATTAATTAAAAAATTGTTATAATAACGATTCTGCACCATCAACATAGACTTCAGTACCTGAAACATTACCTGATTGTGAAGAAATTAAAAAAGCAATGACATTTGCTACCTGTTCTGGTTGTCCTGTGTCCGCTTTTAACGGGCGGTCACCTTCTGGAAACTCCACTTTAATTTGAACTTCTTCAGTTTCTTTCTCAATAATTGTTTTACTATTAATCGGTGTCTCAATCGCACCTGGACACACAGCATTAACTCTAATATTACATCGTGCCAATTCTAAAGCGGCCATTTTCATCAACGATACTTGTCCGGCTTTAGACGTACTATAAGCACTAGCACCAAAATTATTATAAATTCGATTACCATTAATTGAACTAGTAATGACAATACTTCCCCCATCATCTTTCATTAAGGGGATGGCGGCTTTTAATGATACAAATGTACTCGTTAAATTTGTATCGATTGTTCGGTGCCAGTCTTCGATTTTTAAAGTTTCTATTGGTGCCCAAGTCCCATTAATACCAGCATTACAGACTAAGCCATCTAAGCCACCAAGTTGATTAGCTAGTTGAGCAATACCTTCCATGAGGCGTTCCTCGTCCATCACATCAACAACTTCATAATATGCTTCACCATTATGGCGGTAGATTTCTTTCACAATATCGTCAAGGCCCTGTTCATTAATATCAATCAAGCCGACGACAGCACCCAATTCAGCAAACTTCAAAGCTGTTGCTCGACCAATACCAGAACCTGCTCCAGTAATGACAACACGTTTATTTCGAATATCCATCATTTGACACACTCTCCTTCATAAACTCTATGAGATAAGTATACCTTTTGAATAGTATTCGTTCAATAAAAATTAACAAACAACATTCTCTTTGACAATTTCGATCAATATATTCATTGCTGTTTCCATAGCTTCCAACGTAATAAATTCGTATTGACCATGGAAATTTTCACCGCCTGTAAAAATATTAGGTGTTGGTAAACCCATCAATGAAATTTTCGACCCATCCGTACCACCCCTAAATGGAGTGACAATTGGCTCAATGCCATTTTTTTTCATCGTATCTAACGCCAGATCGACACACCGCATATTTTGCTCAATAACTTCACGCATGTTGTAGTATTGGTCCTTCATCTCAAGAGTGATTCGCGGACGATCAAATTGGGCGTTTAATTGTGACACAATTCGTGACAACTCGTTCTTACGGTGGTTAAATAGTATGGTGTTATGATCGCGAATAATATACGTCATTTCTGCATAATCAATCGTTCCAGTTAAATTATGTAATAAATAAAACCCTTCATAGCCACGGGTTTTTTCAGGTACATCAAGTTGTGGTAAATGTCGATCAATCTCATAACTTACTTTGAGCGCATTCACCATCATACCGTAAGCCGTTCCAGGATGAACACTTGTTCCATCAATTTTAATCACAGCCTGAGCGGCATTAAAGGTTTCGTATTCCAAGTGACCAATTCGCCCACTGTCAACTGTATAAGCAAAGTCAGCCGGAAAATTCGCCACATCAAAATGATCAGCACCTTGACCTATTTCTTCATCTGGACCAAATGCAACTAAAATATCGCCATGAGGGCACTCTGGGTGAGCAATAAAATAATCGAGCATACCTAAAATTTCAACAATACCTGCTTTATCATCTGCACCTAATAGTGTCGTTCCATCCGTTGTAATTAAGGTTTGACCAATATAATCGAGCAAATTAGGAAATTCTGCTGTACTCATCACAATTCCTTGTTCTTCATTGAGGAGCACATCAGTCCCCTGATAGTTCTCAATAACTTGTGGGTCAATCGTCTCAGCTGGAAAATCAGCAGTGTCTACGTGCGCTATAAATCCTATTGCTGACACATCTTGCTCACAATTTTTGGGTAAAATACCGGTTAAAAATGCATTTTTGGGATTATAACAAACTTGATCTAACCCAATACTTTCTAGCTCATCCTTTAACATTAACAATAGCTCAGTTTGACCAGGTGTTGTGGGAATGCTGGAACGACTAGCATCTGAACGTGTATTCACTTTGATATAGGTTAGAAAACGGTCGAGTAATTTAGTTTTTGGCATAGGACAACCTTCTTTCATTTTTATCTTATTATATAGTAAAAATAAAAAGCGGTCACCAAACACTTAACGTTTGATGACCACTTTCCATATAATTCACTTAACTATTCATAACGTAAAGCGGTAATTGGATCTAATTTAGCTGCACGTTTTGCTGGGAAAGTTCCTGCTAAGAATGCAATTAACATAATTAGTAGAATAATCATAATCACAGGTTGCACACTAAATTCAATTAAAGTTAATCCATCTAAATTCTTCAAGAAACTATCAGCTGCAAAATTATTAATTAATTGTCCCGCACCCATTGCTCCTAGAACACCAATCACTGAACCCCAAAAACCGATTAATAAAGCTTCAACACTAAAGAGAGTGAAAATTTTACCACCACTCATCCCCATCGCTTTCATTAAACCAATTTCACGAGTTCGCTCTTGAACGGACATATACAACGTGTTAATGATACCAAAGCTAGCGGCTAATAACGCAATCCCACCAAACATTGTTAGAACACCTGTAATACCGTTAATAACACTCTTGACTGTTCCGATACTATCTTCAATCGTTTGCGCCTCAAAACCAGCATCAGATAAACGATTTTTTAAATCTGTAACTTCTTTTGCTGTATAAGAAGAATCGACTAAAGCTGTCGCCATTGGGACTTTATTCTTCATACTATCTGGTAGACCTTCTTGATTAATCGCAGTTAATTTTTTTGATAAGGATTGGTTCGTTAAACTAGTTCCACCTTGAATGATGCTATCTTCTCTAACACCGACAACTTTTACTTTCACTAGCTCTTGTTTACCAGATGCCATTTGAGCAACACCTAACGTGATTTCTTTTCCAACAGCGGCTTTTGCATTTTTAAAACCTAATGCTTTAACAAACTCAGGTGCTAAATCCATCTCGTAGCTGTCTGTATCATTGTCAACTTGTTTCCCTGCAGAAAGTTCCAGTTTCACACCAGTATCTGGTTGAGCTTGAATGACATATTTTTTAGAATCCTGACTTTGAATAAATTCTGTCGTATAAGTTTCAAAAGCTTTTACTTTCGTTAATCCTTTAGTGTCTTTCAGTTTTTTCAAATCATCCTTACTCAAATAATTTTGTTCATCATTTGATTTGGCACCCTCTTGATAGACTTGTGGACCTTCACTTTCAGCACCAGGAAAACCTGTCATTTCTCGTTTGGGTGTAATAAACATTTGATTCGCATCACCTAAGCTATTTAACTGTTTGTCAACATAATCATTGACACCAATGTTAATTCCAACAGTGAGGGAAATAGTAAATGCTCCAATAAAAATAGCAATAATCGTTAAGATTGTCCGACTCTTATTTCGTAATAAATTTGCACTTGCTGACCGAAAAATATCCCAAATTTTCATTATAATCCCTCCCCTACAACTAAACCATCACTAATTTGAACTTGTCGATCACAACGTGCGGCTAAATCCGGATCATGCGTCACAATAATCAATGTAATACCTTGTTCTTCTTTTAATGAAAATAATAATTGCTCGATTTTCTCACCTGTCGTAGTATCTAAGTTACCAGTTGGCTCATCTGCAAAAATGATACTTGGATTATTAACTAATGCTCGGGCAATACAGACCCGCTGTTTTTGTCCACCTGACAAGTCATTCGCTTTATTTTTGGCTTTACTCTCTAATTCAACAGCCGCCAAAGCAGCTAAACCTTTTTCTGTCCGTTCTTTACGTGACATACCAGCAATTTTAAGCGGCAGTACCACATTTTCTAAGACTGTATCTTGCGGATTCATGAAAAATTGTTGAAACACAAAACCAAATGTATCATTACGAATATGATTCAATTCTTTTTTTGAAACATTTTCAACGTCCTTATCCAAAATACGTATAGTGCCACTGGTTGGTTTATCCAATAATGCTAAAATATGCATTAATGTAGATTTCCCGGAGCCACTTTTCCCAATAATTGCAACCGATTCACCTTTATTAACAACTAAATCAATGCCTTTTAAGGCATCAAATTTTGTTTCACCAGAACCGTATGTTTTTTTCAAATTATTTACTTCAACTACCGACATAATATTACCCTACCTTTCATAATAACTTGATAAGATTATTATTACATAGTCTTGAACTAATTGTTATCATACTTAAGTAGTATTTTATTTTATACATAAAGTATGAATAAAATTCATTTTATTCAATATTTTTGTATATTTTTAAAATATATTTGCATATTAATACGTACTAAGTTATACTACTAAGAAATAAATAAATAGGAGTCACTTATTATGAAAAAACAAACCAAAAAATTTTCTATTATTTTGCTTTTCTTTGTACTCATTTTCAATGTTTTTTTCAGTGGTCCTGCACTAGCTGATGAAAAAGATCCAGTGCTTGATAAAATTAAAGAAAAAGGAACATTAACAGTTGGTTTATCCGCCGATTATGCTCCTTACGAATTTCACACAACAATTGATGGCAAAGATAAAATTGTCGGAATCGATGTCGATATCGCTCAAAAAATTGCTGATGATATGGGCGTTAAACTCAAAATTGAAGAATATGGTTTTGATGCCCTGCTAGGTGCCTTAAAAACCGGTAAAGTTGACTTAGTTATTTCTGGTATGACTCCAACCCCAGAAAGACTACAAGAAGTGGACTTTTCTGACTCCTATATGACATCTGAACAAAAAGTTGTAATTCGAAAAGATGACTTAAAAAAATTTCAATCTGCAGATGACTTTAATGGTGTCAAAGTTGGTGCACAGAAACAGTCCATTCAAGAAGAATTATCAAATGATGTCTTGCATGCCAAAACTGTCTCGCTGCAAAAATTACCAGATATCATGTTACAATTGCAAAATAAAAAAATTGATGGCGCAGTCGTTGAAGGTCCTGTTGCTGAAGCCTATATATTACAAAATGAACGCTTAGCTTTTGCTGATGGTGTCTCACTTGATGAACGTCCTAAACAAAATGCCATTGCTTTACCTAAAAACGCTCCTGGTTTATTAGCTGCTGTTAACCAATCTATTGCCACCATAAACGACAAGCAATTGGTCGATGTCTACAAAAAAGAGGCTGCCAAATTGATGGTAGGCGACCAATCGTTCTTTCAAAAATATGGCACTTTCTATTTAAAAGGAGCTGGATATACCTTATTTCTAGCATTCATCGGCGTTTTATTCGGTGCAATCTTAGGCACTCTATTGGCTTTAATGAAGCTATCAAAAAATAAATTATTTAAAGGTATCGCTGTTGTCTATATTGAGTATGTTAAAGGCACGCCTTTACTTGTCCAAATTTTCTTAGTATTCTTCGGTTTTGGAGCAATCGGTTTTAATATGAGTGCCTTGGCCGCTGGTTGTTTATCACTGGCTTTAAATAGTGGTGCTTATGTTGCTGAAATTATTCGTGCGGGTCTAAACGCTGTAGACAAAGGGCAAACAGAAGCTGCTCGTTCATTAGGAATGAATCATATTGAAACAATGCGCTATATTATTATGCCACAAGCCGTGAAAAATATTTTACCTGCTCTTGGTAATGAGTTTGTTACCGTTATAAAAGAATCATCGGTTGTTTCTGTTATCGGGGTATCCGAATTGATGTTCCAAGCCGGTGTTGTTCAAGGAGCTAGTTTTAAGCCGTTCCTACCAATTGTCTTAGCTTCAATTATTTACTTTATTTTAACCTTCACGCTATCGCGTCTATTAGGTGTTGCTGAAAGGAGAATGGGTGCTCATGATTAAAATTACTAATTTGAAGAAAAAATTTGGAAAAAACGAGGTTTTAAAAGGTATTGATGCCAATGTAAAAAAAGGCGAAGTTGTCGTCGTTATCGGACCTTCAGGAAGTGGAAAAAGTACTTTCTTACGTTGCCTTAATTTGTTAGAAACGCCTACTTCTGGTCAAATCGACTTTGAAGGAACAAATATTTTAGATCCTAGTGTTGATATTAATCAATTGCGCGAAAAAATGGGCATGGTTTTTCAGAGTTTCAATCTTTTTCCCCACAAAACTGTCCTAGAAAATTTAACTATTAGTCCCATCAAAGTCAAAAAAATGACAGAATCCGATGCTAATGAACTAGCTATGGCTTTATTAAAAAAAGTTGACTTAGAAGATAAAGCGGATAGCTATCCAGCAAAATTATCTGGTGGTCAACAACAGCGTGTAGCAATTGCTCGTGCCTTAGCTATGCAACCAGATGTTATGCTGTTTGATGAACCAACGTCGGCTCTTGATCCTGAGATGGTTGGTGAAGTTTTAACCGTTATGAATGATTTGGCCACGGAAGGCATGACAATGGTCGTGGTAACACATGAAATGGGCTTCGCCCGTGAAGTAGCAGATCGTGTCATATTTATGGCCGATGGTATTATTCAAGAAGAAGGAACACCCGAAATAATATTTAATCACCCTAAAAATGCTCGAACACAAGACTTTTTGAAAAAAGTATTATAAACTTTAGAACAAAGATGAATTTCTTTGTTCTTTTTATTAAAAAATGGAGGGTACACGTTTATGGATAAATCTTACTTAGCAACCTTTTATCAACAACCGGATGATAATTTATTAATGGAATTTGTTGGAATAGCCAGCCAGATGGACCAATTATTAAATCTATCAATTGGCGATCCTGACTTAAAAACACCGGATGCTATTATTGATGCCGCATTTAAAGATGTTAAAGCTGGTCATACTCACTACACTGCATCAGATGGTAGTGCTGATTTTATTCAAGGCGTTTTAGACTTTTATCAACGCCACTACCAACTCACTTTTCAACCAAATCAAGTTCGAGCAACTGTTGGAGCATTGCAAGGAATGTATTTAACCATGCAGGTGCTATTAGATGCTGGCGATGAGGTAATTATTCACGAACCATTCTTTTCACCTTACAAAAATCAAGTGATTGAAGCTGGTGGAACGCCTGTCATTATTCCAACATTTGAAGAAGACGGTTTCCAAATTAATATTGATATTTTAAAACAAGCCATCACACCAAAAACAAAAGCCTTAATTATTAATTCACCTAATAATCCTACAGGTGCTGTCTTTTCAAAAGAAACTCTCCAAGCAATTGCTCAATTAGCAATTGAGCACGATTTTTATATTTTATCTGACGAAGTTTACGAAGCGTTTAGTTTTTATGAAGACTTTGTTCCGATAGCCACTTTTGCTCCTGAGCATACGATTACGTTTAGTAGTTTTTCAAAAGCCTTTGCGATGACAGGCTGGCGAATTGGGTACATGATTGCCCCAGACTATATTAATGCAGCTTGCCGTTTATTAAATGAAGACGTGACATTTTCAGCACCTACGCCTTCACAACGAGCAGGAATTTATGCACTAACACATTACGATACATTAACACCAGAAATTACCGATGTCTTTAAGGAGCGTTTAGATTTTGTAGAGCAACAAGTCGTAGCTTGCCCATTTCTAAGTATTCATCCGGTCAAAGGTAGTATGTATGCGTTTATTAACATCTCAAAAACAGGGCTTTCTTCCGTGGAATTTGCCATGACTTTACTTAAACAACAAAAAGTCTTAGTTATTCCAGGCAAAGCTTTCGGTGATAGTGGTGATAACTATGTTCGTTTAGCTGCAACCCAAAGTTTAGATGTTTTAGCTGAAGCTTTTAAGCGAATTAACTTACTAACTTTTTAATATTATTAACTAACTAAAAACGCGTGCGAGTCAGATAGAATTGACTCACACGCGTTTTTTATCAACTTATTTAATGAGTTGTGAAACAAAATTCAGTTTCATAAATTACAGGTTGCTTAGCTAATAAAATCGGTGCCGTAAAACCTGGTGTGTTAATCGCATTTGGGAAAAATTGCGTTTCTAAACAAACACCTGTCCGTTCTCGGTAAATTGCCCCCCCTTTGCCAGTACGCTCACTAATAAAATTCCCTGTATATAAATGACAACCAGGTAAAGTTGTTTTGACCGTTAACTGAATCCTCGTCTGCTCACCCGTCACTGTGCCCACAGTAGTTAGCTCGCCAACTCGATTGCCTAAAACAAAATTATGATCATAACCTTTAGCATACTCTAATTGGACATCATCAGAATCAATATCTTTTCCAAGTGTTTTGCCATGCGTAAAATCAAATGGAGTTCCTATCACTGATTTTATTTCGCCTGTTGGTATCGCTAAGTTATCGTGTACTGGTGTATAAGCTTGGGCATTTAACTTAACATAATGCCCTAAAACCGTACCAGAATCATGTCCATTTAAGTTAAAATAGCTATGGTGCGTTGGATTAAAAATAGTGTTTGCTGTCGACAACCCAGTAAACGATACGCTCAGTACTCCTTCAATCAAGCGATAGGTCACTCGCATTGTCAACTCTCCTGGAAACCCTTGATCTTGATCCGGACTAACCAATTCAAAAGTCACTTCTGTCTCATTTCCGTCAACAACATGCCAACGTCTAGTTCGATAAAAATCTGGACCACTATGCAAATTGTTCGTTTCTTGATTAGCCTTTAACTGATAGATTTGTCCATCTAACTCAAAACGTGCTTGCGCGATACGATTCGCATGACGACCGACCACACTTCCTATAAATATATCATTTTCCAGTTCGTATTCAGTCGCCGTATCATACCCTAAGACAACATCAATTTCTTGATTTTGTGGTGTTTTAACTAATACTTTAACGAGAGATGCTCCTAAATCTGTGAGCGCAACTCTAAGTATGTCGTTTTCTAACCAGTATAATGATACTGACTCACCTTGTGATGTTTGACCAAAACTTTCTGTTAACATAAGTCACTCGCTCCTTCTACCTAATTATTTAAGAATGAACTTCGTGTACTATCTCGCACAATTAACTGAGAAGCCACTGTTACCTTATTAGGTGTTGGTGGTGGGCAAGCGGCTGCTTCAATCAATGTTTTCACTGCTAACTCTCCCATCCATTCTGTATAAACTTTCACTGTTGTTAATGCTGGTGTCACATATTTAGCCACACTAATATCGTTAAAACCAATGAGACTGATATCTTCAGGGACTTTCACCCCATGCTCTGTCAAAGCACGTAGTACTCCAATAGCAATCGCATCACTTGAACAGAAAAAGCTCTTAGGTAACGGTCGCTTCGTAGTTAATAATTGATTCATTAACTCATATCCTCCGGCAACCGAAAAGTCCGTTGCATACAGATGCTCTGACTGCAGCAAATCCAGATTAGTTAATATTCTTTCAAAAAATAATCGACGTTGATCTTCCAAAGATTCTTTTTCCCATTTTGTGGACTCCAGCCCTGAGATAATACCTATCTCATCAATGCCACTTCCTAACAAGTGATTCACTGCCAATCGTACACTTTGCTCATAATCAACAACAATACTAGTAAAACCAAACTGTAGAGCATCATAATCAATAAAGACGATATTTTGGTGTTCTTGACGCAAGCGCTCAATCTCTGCTAAACTGACTTTTCCCAAAACTAACATGCCATCTAAATCTGTTTCGTTAATTTTTGTATCCGACCAGGTAAGTTTTTCAATAGCATAATTTAATTCTTCAGCCTTTTTTTCAATACCTAAACGAATCGACAGATAATACAAATCATCCAATTCCTCTGTTTCATCATACCATTGTAATAAACCAATTCGGCCAATGGGTTGCGGTATTTTTTTAAGATGCTTGGTATAACTAAGTTCTTCAGCCGCTTCAAAAATACGTTTTTTGGTGGCATCCGAAACTGATAATTCTTGATCATAATTTAAAACTCGTGAGACTGTGGCAGGCGAGACACTTGCACGTTCTGCAATATCTTTAATAGTTGCCATGGTGATCTCCCCTTCCTCATACTTAATACTATAAATTTATAATGTTGCGACAAACGCTTGAAATGCTTGTTGGCCTTCCGTATCCCGTTTAAATACACCCGCGTCATGTAGTACTTGTTCGAACACCACACCGACTTCTTGAAGAACTAACTTATCAACTGACTCTTCATTTATTTCTGAATGTTTATCTTTAATTTGTTGTGCCCAAGCGATATGATAATCTGCTATCTCATTATCTTTTCCAAGTAAATAAGCACTAACTTCCTGCAACTCATCCTTCAAACGAGGTGGTAAAATCGCTAAGCCCATCACTTCGATTAATCCAATATTCTCTTTTTTGATGTGTTGAACCTCTGGATGTGGATGGAAAATACCATCAGGATAAGTTTCTGAAACATTATTATCTCGCAACACTAAGTCTAGTTCATAGCTAGTACCACGTTTTCTAGCAATCGGTGTAATCGTATGATGTTTAACACCATCTGCTGTTTCTGCTACAATATCTAACTCTGGTTGACTATATTCTTGCCATTGCTTCAACACATAAACAGATGCATCGACTAGTTGTTCTTTTGATTCACTTGTTAATCGAATAACTGACATTGGCCACTTAACAATTCCCGCTTGAATTTCAGGATACTCCTTTAGCGTAAACTCGGTTTCAATAGGTGCTTCTGCCATTGCAAATGTATGACCACCACCTTGAAAGTGATCATGACTTAGAATTGACCCACCAACAATTGGCAAATCAGCATTCGAGCCCACAAAATAATGTGGCAAGATATCAACGATTTGCAACAAATGCTCAAAACAACGTCGATTGATTGCCATTGGGCGATGTTGGCTAGATAAAAAAATCGCATGTTCATCATAATAAGCATAAGGTGAATACTGCATGCCCCATAGATCTCCCGCTAAATCGAGACGAATGATTCGATGATTCGTCCGAGCAGGGTGTGTAATATGACCTTCATAGCCTTCATTTTCCATACAAAGTAAACACTTAGGATAATGACTCTTTGGTGTATTTTTTTCTAGGGCAATCTGTTTTGGATCTTTCTCAGGCTTGGACAAGTTAATAGTAATTTCTAAATTACCATAAACCGATGGATATGTATAACGAATATTTTTTTCAATTTGACGCGTTTTAATGTAATTATTTCTTTGACTAAGGTCATAAAAATAATCTGTCGCCTTCTTAGGGTCTTCATTATAATAACCTGTAAAAGTTTCATTAACAACTGATGGTGCTGGTGTCATCAAATCCATTATCTGACTTTCTAAAATATCACGCGCACTTTGATTATTTTCAATAACCTCGTTGGCAATAGCTATATTAATCAATTCATCGAGCTGACTAAGTAACTCCGCTTGATTAAAGGCTGTCTGTACTAAATTACTGGGTGTTTGAAAACTTGTTTCACCAACTAAGCCTAGCAACCGATTTTGTAAATAAATTCGGTCTAGCTCCGTCCATGGTCCTGATGCAATCAATGCCGAAGTGACATGATAAATTAATTCATCTTTTGACATTTGTCCTATACCACCTTTATTTTTGATACCCATTAGGATGAGTTTCGTGCCATTTCCAAGCTGTTTTAATGATAGTCTCAACATTTGTATACTGTGGTTTCCATCCAAGAACTGTTTGAGCTTTTTCAGAAGATGCTACTAACTGAGCCGGATCACCTGCTCGACGTGGGCCTAAAACCGCCTTAATCGGACGTTGTGTTACACGTTTTGCTTCTTCTACCATTTCTTTTACAGAAAAACCTTCACTACTTCCTAAATTAAACTCGGTACTGTCATGACCAGCTTTTAGGTAGTCAAGAGCTAATAAATGGGCTTGGGCTAAGTCAACAACATGTACATAATCTCTCACACAAGTACCATCTGCAGTAGCATAATCATCACCAAAAATGGTAACTTGTTCACGTTGACCTAAAGCCGCCTGTAGAATAATCGGGACTAAATGTGTTTCAGGATGATGATCTTCACCAATTGTTGTATCTAAGCTAGCTCCTGCTACATTAAAGTAACGTAGCGCAACATATTTGATTCCATAGGCTTCATCGCACCAATGCATCATTTTTTCCATCATTAATTTACTTTCACCGTATGGATTTTTAGGATTAGTCGGTGTTGTTTCAGTAATCGGTAATTCAGCTGGCTCTCCATACGTTGCAGCTGTTGATGAAAAGACGATAGCTTTCACATCATGCTCTTTCATTACTTCTAAGACAATTTGCGTCCCGTAAACATTATTATTAAAGTATTTCAACGGATTATCAACTGATTCCCCTACTAAACTACTTGCAGCAAAATGTACGACACCGTCAATTGACTCTTTATCAAATACCTCACTTAAAAAAACCTTATCGCGGATATCCCCTTCATAAAAACGTGCATCTGGATGTATCGCTTCACGATGTCCCGTCAATAAATTATCAATCACGATTGTATCTTGACCTGATTCAACTAACGTTTTTACAAAATGAGATCCAATGTAACCTGCTCCACCTAAAACTGCTATTGTCATCAAAATCGTCTCCTAATCTATTTTTTTTGCACCATCTGCTATACTTGCTACATAAAAATCAGCCTCGTAACCAATTTTTTCTTGATAAGCTTTACCAACAGCTTGAATAATCTCTGGTAATTTATCCTCTTTTACTAAAGCAATCGCACAGCCTCCAAAACCAGCACCTGTCATTCTAGCACCAATCACACCATTTTGCGCTTGTGTTAGAGCCACGATTGTATCTAATTCTTGACCCGTTACTTCATAGTCATCTCTTAATGATTGATGTGACGCATTTAATAGCTCACCAAAAGTCTGTAAATCATTGGCTTCAAGAGCTTGTTTAGCTTCAAGAGTTCGTTGATTTTCAGCAACTGCGTGGCGTGCACGTTTTTCTAACGTATCATCCTTAATGACCGCTTTTAATTCATCAAATTGAGCTAAACTTAACTCGCCTAAAGCTTGAATATCTGTAACTGTCTGTAAACGACGTAGTGCTTCATCACATTCTGCACGGCGTTCATTATATTTTGAATCAGCCAATTCACGACGCTTATTAGTATTCATAATTAGAATTTTTTCATTTTCAAGATGTACTGGTACCATTTCATAATTCAAAGTATGACAATCTAATAAAATGGCTTGATCTTTTTGTCCCATTCCAATGGCGAATTGATCCATAATCCCTGAATTTACACCAATAAAATGATTTTCCACTTTTTGTCCCAACTTGACTAACTCAACACGATCTAACGTGAGTTGCCATAAATCTTCTACAATAACACCAGTTAAGAGTTCTATTGATGCTGATGACGATAAGCCTGCTCCATTTGGAATATCACCAAAAATGACCACATCAAAACCAGTTACAGCTTCTTTATTGTCAACTAAATCGTATAAGTAACCTATCATACCCTTTGGATAATTAGCCCAGTTATCGGCTTCTTTATAGGTTAAATCATCTAAACTAAATTCTTTAATCCCTAAATCCGGAAAATTCATTGAGTAAAGTCTTACTAGTCGATCCTCACGAGCTTTAACAACCCCATACGTTCCATACGAAATTGCACACGGAAAAACATTACCACCATTATAATCTGTGTGTTCACCAATTAAATTAATTCTACCCGGCGCAAAATAAGCGCTTTCAGGTTTTTCGTTAAAAATTTTGATAAATGTCTCGTTTAATGTCTCAATCATTTTTGGCACCTCGCTATTTTATTTAGTAAATTAATTATAATTTATTTACTAAATTTTATCAAGTTTATTTACTAAATAAAAAAAACTACGACTAAAATGTTGAACATCTCAGTCGTAGTCTTTTTCATTAAGTTAAATCTCTCACCGTTTCATTTTCAATCAAAGTGTGAGGAATAATCACTCGTTTTTTCATTGCTTGCTCATCTTTTAATTGAATTAAAAATTCTTCCAAAGCCGTCTTACCTAGTAATTCTGCATGAATATCTAATGACGTAATATATGGATGAATTAATGTCGTAAAAATAGAATTATTAAAACTAATCACGGAGATATCATCTGGTACAGAAAAACCAAACAAATTAACCATTTGAATAAGACGCATCGCAAACATATCATCAATCGCAATGCAACCAGTTGGTCGTTCAGCTTTTAAATATTCTTCAAAAACTAAATAATCAGTTGGTTGTTTTAAACAAAAATAATCAATTGGCGCTAGCTGATTTTGACTCATCGCTTTAACATAGCCACCATAACGTTCTTTAAAAAAGTTTTCTTGATCATTATTTGTCACAAATACAATTCGTTCATGACCTTTATCAATGAGGTGTTGTGTGGCTGTTCGACCTAGTAATTGATTGTCATTATCGACACAATTTGATTCATTATTGTATCGATAAGGATTACCTATAATGGTACATGGTACATTATTAGCCACTAAATAATCTAGCACCAAATCATTCTCTTGAACGTAAAGCATGACAAAACCATCTACTCGTTTTTGACGATACATCAACTGAACATTTTCAAGTAACTCTGTTTGGGTTTCACCTGAGGCAATCGCTATCGTAACTTTTTGTTTACGTGCTTCTTCATTCATTGCCGTAATGACTTCTAAATAAAATGGATTACTCCGTCGATCTTTAGTCGTAATTTCCGGCAAAATTACCCCAATAGTATTCGAATATTTATTTGCTAAGTTTTGGGCTGAAGCATTCGGCACATACCCTAACCTATCCATAGCTTTTCTTACACGTTCTTTTGTTTCCAGTGAAATACTAGGATGATCTTGCAAAGTTCGTGACACAGTTGACGGTGCCACTCCTACTGCTTTTGCAACATCTTTAATCGTTACACTCATACCTTCTACGCTCCCTTATCAAACTAAATCATGATATCAACTAACACACCAAAATGATCACTAATTATTGGTTGTTGCTTGCCATCAAATACTACTCGATATGATTGAACTTGGCAACTAGATGACATAAATACATAATCAATTCGCATTGCCTCCGTCACATCTTGCCAACCATCAATTGTTTGACCAACTGTGGCAGATCCAATTTGTTCTTGCGCTTCATGATACGTATCGGTAAAACTTTGACAAATCAACGCATAACTTTCATTTAGTCGATTGCTTGGAGCATTAAAATCACCTGCTAATAATTTCTTGCCTGAATAATTTTTTAATTCATTAAGTGTTGCTTGCCATTCAGCTTGGAACCCTTCTAATTGGTTACCAGTCCACCAAGAATAATGCCCACTTAATACATGATAATCAGAAAAAGATGCGATGAGTTGCCTACGTGTTCGATAATTCAACGGATCATCCATTGGTGACACTAGGATAGCGTTCGCCACAAATGGTCGTTTGGCTAAAATTGCCACTCCTTCATGATATTTATCATACCCAACATGACTATAACACCAACTCCAATAATAATTATCACCTAATTCTTTTAATTTAGCGATTAATTGTATTGCATAATTATCTTGCTTAATCGGTACTGTCTCACTCGCAATCGGAATAAAAAAGTCGTCTAAGTTAACCACATTAGCTGTAGCAATCAATTGATTGACTTCTTGTAAGGCAATAACATCAACTCTTTCAGTATGAATAAACGTGGCTAAATTAGCCAGCTTAGTCAGAGGATCACTCTCTAACCAACTATGCGTATTTAACGTTAAACACTTCATCGCTAACACTCCTTTGTTAATACCTTACTTGGGCAACACTTGCTTGTGGCTGAACGGGCCCTCTAACGGTCAGTTTTGCAGATTCTAACAGTTGACTATTAGTCACAACGACGACAATTGTGGTCGCCTTTCCTTCTGCCTCGACTAATGACCAGTCAGCTTCGGCAATGAGTTGACCTGCTTGAACTGTATCACCTTCCGTCACACTAACATTAAACGCTGATTGTTTCATATCGACAGTGTCTAACCCCATATGTACAAGTATTTCTAAACCATCCTCTGCCTGAATCCCAATCGCATGTTTTGTTGGGAAAATTGATACTATCTTACCTGTGACTGGTGTATAGACCGCTGTCCCTACTGGTGTCACAGCGAAGCCTTCACCCATCATTTTTTGTGAGAATACTTGATCTGAAACATCTTCTAAATCAATCACTTCACCTTCTGCCACAGTAAGTAATGACAGTGTCTTACCTTGATATTGTGTCGTTTTAGGTTCAACGACTGACTCGCTTTCAACTACATCTTTTTTAGGAATATCGACGCCAGATTCTAATAAATCTTGAACATCTGATTTAATAACATCCGCTTTCGGTCCGTAAACAGCTTGTACGCCATTATCCTTCAAAATTAAGCCCATCGCTCCAGCACGCTTCCAAGCTTCTTCGCTACCTACTTGTCCCATCTCTTTCACAGTCACTCGTAGGCGAGTCATACAAGCATCAACATCCACAATATTTTCTCGACCACCTAATAAATTAACAATATCAATGACTTGTTGACTAACACCTGTCAACGAAGAACTTGTAGATGCTGTGTCAACTGGTCGGTCACTTTCATAATTACCATTACGACCAGGTGTAGCATAGTTAAATTTTTTAATTAAAAAATTAGCTAAAAAGTAAGTAAAGACTGCATAAAAAATACTTGCTAAAACAAAATTGATTAAGTCACCGCCCAGACCCGCTTTAACAGCAATTGGGACCCGTGTGAGTAACTCAATATTACCAAATGAATGCACACGTAAACTGATGATATCGGCTAAAGCAAAAGCTGTCCCTTGTAAAATAGCATAAACAATATACAACGGAACTGCTGCAAACATAAACATAAACTCTAGAGGTTCTGTTACGCCTGTCAAGAATACAGCTAAAGCTGCTGATACATACATTGATTTGTATTGTACTCGTTTGTCAGCATCAACATTACGATACATTGCTAAAGTCAAGCCCATTAAAATACCTGTTGCTCCAATCATTTGGCCAACTTTAAAACGGGCAGGTGTCCAATTATTTAATACCTGATTATACTGTGTCATGTCTCCGGCATTTTGTAAATTGACTAAATCTGTGGCCCAAGCTAACCACAATGGGTCTTGACCGTACACAACCGTTCCAGCATGAACACCAGATAAAATTTCGTATGTACCACCTAGTTGCGTATAGTTAATCGGAATCGTTAACATATGATGTAAGCCAAATGGTAACAATAACCGTTCCAATGTACCGTATAGGAATGGCGCTAGAATAGGTGCTGTGTCTTGCGATGACGCAATCCATAAGCCAAAATTATTGATACTTGCTTGGATACTTGGCCAAACAACGGCTAAAACTAACGACACAATAACTGACCATAAAATAACGACAAATGGCACAAAGCGTTTTCCATTAAAAAATGATAGCGCATCTGGTAAACGACGATAGTTATAGTATTTATTATAAGCCATTGCTCCAACAAAACCAGCAATAATCCCAACAAACACACCCATATTTAAAGCAGGTGTCTCTAAAACGCTAGTAAAGAAACCCTTGACCATGATTTTTGTACCGAATATTGTATGAGTGAAGGCCTCTTCATTGCCTAACATATCATTTGTTACACCAAAAATTGCCCCAGTAATACGGTTGATTAAAATGAACGATATTCCGGCTGCAAAAGCACCTCCTGCGCGTTCTTTTGCCCAACTACCACCAATCGCTAATGCGAATAAAATGTGTAAGTTACCAATAATACCCCAACCTATATTCTCAATAACACTACCAGTTGTAACTAATGGTGCTAGATTTTGGTTAATTAATGGTAACGTTTTACCAATACTAATCATTAAACCAGCAGCCGGCATAACTGCCACGACAACCATTAAAGCTTTCCCAAACTTTTGCCAAAACTCAAAATTAAATACTTTTTTCATCTTCTTCACCCTTCTTCACCTTTTTAACGCAATCGTTTTCGTTAAAACTGATTATAGCTTTTCCTAGTAATTCTGTAAAGTTTATTTTTATTAATTTCTTTTAATCCATGGATAACTATTATTTACCTACTATATATTCATTTTAAAACAAGGATTTTT
Organism: Vagococcus penaei; assembly: GCF_001998885.1. NCBI lineage: Bacteria > Bacillati > Bacillota > Bacilli > Lactobacillales > Enterococcaceae > Vagococcus > Vagococcus penaei. The sequence continues at coordinate 1,706,938 of NZ_CP019609.1, read as the reverse complement.
TAATTTTTTTATGTTTTTCAATTTTACTATTGATTTCGCAACCGTTTGCGTTTATTATAGCATTAAAGATATTTACTTTAAGGAGGAACCTTCATGCAACACTTAAAAAGATTATTTGATATCGATCCATGGAAACTAACAACCTCTCACTTACATACTAATGATTTACGTTTACAAGAATCACTAACTAGTACAGGCAACGGCTATATGGGAATGCGTGGTAACTTTGAAGAAGGCTTCAGTGGCGACCATCACCAAGGCACGTATATTGCTGGTGTTTGGTATCCAGACAAAACTCGTGTCGGTTGGTGGAAAAACGGGTATCCAGACTATTTTGGTAAAGTAATTAATGCTATCAACTTTATTGCTATGGATATTTATATTAATGACACAAAAATCGATTTAGCTACAATGCCGGTTGAACATTTTTACCAAGAGTTAAACATGCAACACGGGATATTAACACGTGAATTTGTTGTAACTGTCGGTGACGCAAAAGTCAAATGTCATTTTGAGCGCTTTTTAAGCTTAACTACAAAAGAATTAGGAATTATTAACTTTTCAGCAACTCTACTGGCAGGCAACGCAACAATTAAAGTTGTCTCAAAACTTGATAATAACGTCCATAACGAAGACAGCAACTATGATGACATGTTCTGGGAAGAACTCAATGTTGGGACACACGATAAGGGATACTCTTTCGTGACAGCTCGTACCATTCCAAATAATTTTGCTATTGAGCAATTTACAATTACTGCTATGATGGCTCACGAATCAAACAAACCAGTCTTAGCTGAAAAAGAAACAAGCTTTTTAACTGCTACTGAAACATTTATCTCTGACTTACAACTCAACGAGACCTTTAACTTAACTAAAAAAGTGATCATTGTCACTAGTCGTGATATTCTTGAAACTGAACAACTTGACATTGCTGGCAAATTAATGACCGATATCAATCAAATGGGTGTGGCGACATTAAAAACCGATCACCAAGCTGCTTGGGAAAAACGTTGGGAACTAGCTGACGTAGTTATTGAAGGTGATGCGGAAGCACAACAAGGTATTCGCTTTAATTTATTCCAACTATTCTCAACTTACTATGGTGAAGATGAGCGATTGAACATTGGACCTAAAGGATTCACAGGTGAAAAATATGGCGGAGCAACTTATTGGGATACTGAAGCCTATGCTGTCCCACTATACTTGGCTTTAGCTGAACCAAAAGTAACTGAAAATTTATTAAAATACCGTCACAATCAATTGCCACAAGCACAACACAATGCTCGCCAACAAGGGTTAAAAGGGGCACTTTACCCAATGGTAACTTTTACAGGTGTGGAATGTCATAATGAATGGGAGATTACTTTTGAAGAAATTCATCGTAATGGTGCGATTGCTTATGCCATTTATAACTACACAAATTACACAGGAGACACATCTTACTTAGCCAATGAAGGTCTCGAAGTTTTAGTTGAAATCGCACGTTTTTGGGCTGACCGAGTGCATTACTCAAAACGTCACCAAAAATACATGATTCATGGCGTAACTGGACCAAATGAGTATGAAAATAACGTCAACAATAACTGGTATACAAATGTGATTGCAACTTGGGTTTTAAATTATACTCTAGAGTCTTACAAAAAATTCAAAGAAAATGCGACAATTACCATTTCTGATGAAGAAGTAAAAAAATGGGAAGATATTCGTCAACACATGTATTATCCAACAGATGAAGAATTAGGAATCTTCGTTCAACATGATACTTTCTTAGACAAAGATTTAATGCCAGTCTCTGATTTAGCAGCAACTGATGTACCATTAAATCAAAATTGGTCTTGGGATCATATTTTACGCTCTTGTTTTATTAAGCAAGCTGATGTGCTCCAAGGAATTTATTTCTTTAATAATCAATTTACAATGGAAGAAAAACGCCGTAACTTTGATTTTTATGAACCAATGACCGTTCACGAATCTTCTTTATCACCATGTATTCACTCAATTTTAGCAGCTGAACTAGGGATGGAAGAAAAAGCGATTGAAATGTATCAACGAACAGCTCGTCTCGATTTAGATAATTATAATAATGATACTGAAGATGGTTTACATATTACTTCAATGACTGGTAGCTGGTTAGCAATCGTCCAAGGTTTTGCCCAAATGAAAACTTTTGATGAGTCACTAAGTTTTGCGCCATTCCTACCATCACAATGGACAAAATATGCTTTCCATATTAACTATCGTGGACGTCTATTACATGTCATTGTTTCTGATACAGTGACTATCAGCTTACTAAGCGGTGAAACATTAGATGTGACGTTGTACGATAAAACATATACCATTATCGATTCACTAACTGCTCCACTAGAAAAATAATTACACTATCCAGAGTTAATCTATTATTAACTCTGGATTTTATCAAAGAAGGGATGATTTTAATGTTTAAAGGTGTTTTATTTGATTTAGACGGTGTTATTACTGATACAGCTGAGTACCACTATAAAGCTTGGAAAAAACTAGCCGATGATTTAGGTATTACAATTGACCGTAAATTCAACGAATCATTAAAAGGCGTTAGCCGAGAAGATTCACTACGCTTGATTTTAGAGTATGGTGAAATGACAGACCAAATTACTGATGCTCAATTCCAGGCATTAGCAACAGAAAAAAATGATAACTATGTAGTCATGATTGAAGAATTCAGTGAAGCTGACGTGTTCCCTGGTATTTTGCCTTTGTTAAAAGCACTCAAACAACACAAGATTAAAATCGCTCTTGCTTCAGCGAGTAAAAATGGGCCCATTTTATTAGAAAAAATGCACATTAGCGATTACTTTGATGCCATTGTCAACCCGGCATCTGTACCTAATGGGAAACCAGCTCCAGATATTTTTATTGCTGCTGCTGAATCCATCAATGTACCAGTGACTGACTGTATTGGAATTGAAGATTCTAAAGCTGGTATTGCCGCAATTAAAGCCAGTGGTGTTCTACCAATTGGTGTTGGTCAAGCCGCTGATTTAGGCTCTGATATTGCTCTAGTTGATGCAACAGATAAGTTAACGTTCGATTATCTTACAACTGTTTGGGCAAGTAAACAATAATGGGAACACATTATAACATCACAAAAGATAGCCAAACTGGTATTCATTACATCACATTAACGAATGGCCCTTTGACTGCCGTATTTGTTGACTTTGGTGCACGTTTACATAAATGGTTGGTTCCTGATAAAAGCGGCCAACAAGAAAATATTTTATTGAGCTTAGATACATCTGAAGCAATCTTAGAAGATACGGCTCAATTCGGTGCTCTTGTCGGACCAGTTGCTGGTCGTATTAAAGACGCACAGTGGAAAAATTATCAATTAGAACGAAACCATGGTCAACATCATATTCACGGTGGTTCACAGGGTTGGTGGCACCGCTTTTGGCACTTTGATTTTGCTGAAACAAAAGATAGTATCAGTGTCATCTTTTCATTGACTGATACACTGTCTGGCTATCCTGGTCCAATCACTGTCGAAAATACCTATGAACTAACGAAAACTGGAATTACCATGACGACACGATGTCAAACAGAAGAACCAACGATTGTCAATCCAACCAATCATGTCTATTTTAATCTTTCTGGCAATACTAAACGCGATATTACTCGTCATAATTTAATGATTCAAGCAGAACAACGAGCGGAAACTGACAATGAAGCTATTCCAACCGGTCACCTACTACCAGTCACTCAGACAGCATATGATTTTCAAACGATGACACGTCTAGGTGATGCCCTACCGAAATTAACAAACGGACTAGATGATGCCTACTTATTATCAACTAATACTCGTCGTCCACAAATCATTTTAGAAGAACCCTTAAGCGGTCGGAAATTACAAATAACAACTTCCAGACAAAGTGTTGTTGTTTTTTCAACAACAGGGTTTAATGCTAACTTTACGGTTAATAACCAACCTATGTCATCACAATTAGGTCTGGCTCTAGAAACACAAGAATTACCAGATATTGTTCACCACCCTGAATGGGGTGAAATCGAGCTAACACGACAACATGAGAAAGTTTTTGTAACAACTTATACTGTTCTTTAAATAGTAAAAAAAGAGCCTGACCAACATCGTCAGGCTCTTTTTGGTTGCAATTATAAAATATTTCGTTAGATTAACAGCTTCAAAGAAATCAAACTGCTATAAACGTAATCTCCCGTAATAATAATTAGCGTTAAATCAACTACCGACTAACTTTTTAATTGCTCGATTAATGGTAAAAATACTATTCGATGCTTTTATTCGTTTAAAATTGGTAAAATCAGTATCCTCGAAAGAGAAAGCGTCCCTGATTTACCATCAGTATATCTCTAACAATCAGACGCAAATCCTTTTTAAATCTGTATATTTTCATCATATTCTATTACAAAACTTTAGATAACTGGATTAGTACTACCTCTCCAATTTGGAATTCAAATTTTTCATTGATTCAGCACCCTTTTATAAAGCAATCACAACTTAGTCATTAGTATTCTTTGTCACTATCTTTTAATCATGACAAAGATAAACAAACTCCCACTATGTCTATCTTCTTCATAATTATTCTGATTAATTTTCGTTTCATTATAATTTAATCCAATAAAACAAGTCGATAGTCATAGGTCAGTTTTATAAATCTCTAATGAACTAAAAAAATAAGCCTTTAAAAAAGACTTATCACCTGTAAAACCTTTTATTATTCCTTTTTATTGAAGACAGTTTTGTCTAATTAGCGATATGCACTTAACCTTATTAAGACATTCACTCAATTGGGTTAGTTAAATAAACTTTTCCAAACCAATCCGGGCCATGTGCACCATGAAAATCGGATCCACCATAAAGAGATAGTCCATAACAATCCGCTAATTCTCTAACCCGTTGGTGATCGGCAACCGTATGATCGGGATGATATAACTCGATACCATCTAATCCTAATGCTACTAGCTCTGGGACTAACTCATAACTATTAAGTTGACCTGGATGAGCTAAGACTGCCGTCCCACCTGACTGTTTGATAGCCTTTAATGAAGTAAAAACATCGCTATAAAGTATATCTTTAGCGCCTTCACCTTGCTTAAATAATTGTTGGTATAAATCGCCATATAACTCTGATGTATACCCCTGATCAATTAAAGCCATCATCACATGCTGTTTATATAATCCACTCGAATGGCGTGCTTTTTGCTTAACATCATCCAAAGTAATCGCATAACCGAGTGATTGAATTACCTTTAATTGACGTAGTGTATTATCTGTCCGTGCAGCGAGTAAGCCATCGCATAATGCTTTAATTGGTGTTCGATCATCAATATCATAAGCTAGCAAATGAACTTTACGTTGCCGTTTAAAATCATAAGCACTTATTTCAACGCCTAAATGTAATCTCACAGGTGATTCCTTAAAAATTTTAGCACAGTGCTCATGTCCTAAAAATGTATCGTGATCAACAATTCCAATTTCTGCTATATCACGTTGTAGCGCTAACGCTAAAATCGTTTCTGGAGATTCTGTACCGTCTGAATAATAAGTATGAACGTGCCAATCAACTTTATGTTTTTTCATGAGATAAAACGCCCTTTTTGAATATTAAACTCTTGATCGCACAAGCCGTCCATAAACTCTAAATCATGAAAAATTCCAATCATCGACGTTCCAGCGGCTTTTAATTGAATAATCACATCACGAACTTTTTCTTTTGAGTGTTGATCAAGTGAGGCAGTTGGTTCATCAAGCAATAATAACTTAGGTTTTTTCACCATTGCTTTGGCAATATTTAATCGTAATTTCTCACCACCAGAAAAGGTATTGGGAAATAAGGTCCATAAATCTTCTTTAATCTCAAAATGTCGTAACATCTCTTCTGTTTTCACTTGTGCTTCCTCTTTATCATAACTTTCAAGAGCTGAGCGATACACAATATCGTAAGCCGTTGTTCGGGGTAAACTCTGCAAAAATTGTGACACATATCCAATCTCACTACGCCTAATCTGCGCCACTTGACGTTCAGATAAATCTGCTAAATCCACTACGCCATACAATGTCGAATCATACAAAATGCTCCCTTTCTGAGGTAAATTCGTGCGATAAATACAGCGTAAAATAGTTGATTTACCACTCCCACTTTTTCCAGTGATTCCAATAAAACCTCCTTTGGGTAAAGCTAAATTAATCTCCTGACATCCGATAACCTGTTTATCAACATGATGTAATGTAAATTGTTTTGCTAAATCCGTCACTTGAATCAGGTGATTATCCGCTAAATTAGATTCGATACGTTGTTTCATTGACTAGCACTCCTCTCACAAATGTATGTGTCACAACGGGTACGTTAGGTACGACATTTTGGATAATTAAAATATCGGCTAATTTATTTGGCTCTAAACTACCAACCTCATCTGCGATACCTACAGCTTTAGCTGGTGCAAGTGTCACTAATTGAACTGCCTCAGGCAAAGTTAAAACCTCTTCACGAGCCAATTTAAACACCGCATGTAATAAACTGGCTGGATAATAATCACTACACAAAACATCAATACCACCTACTTGAATGGCCTCTTTAACTGACAAGTTACCAGCATGAGACTTACCAAGCAGCACATTAGGAGCACCTCCAACTGTCATCAAGCCTCTTTTACGTGCTTCAACTGCAACATCAATCGTAATCGGAAACTCTGAAATTGTGGTATTTAATCCTTCCATTAAGTCTAATTTAGTCATCGTGTCATCATCATGTGATGCTAATGGTACCTGATGTGCTTTCGCTAAATCAGCTAGCTCTTTTAATTGAGCTAACGTTAACTTAGTAACATCTTGTTGACTATCTAAAATCTTTTGTACCTTTTCATCATCGCCATCATGATAACCGTGCAAAATATGACGATAAATTTCTAAATCTCGATACTGACCTTGTCCAGGAGTATGATCCATAAATGATAACAACTGAACCTTTCCTTCTTCAATCATTTGTTTGACTAAATCAAGTTGTTTAAAATTATCAATCTCATAACGTAAGTGCATCCGATGATGAATTAAATGACTTTTATTGTTTGACGCATCAATCAATTCAAGTAGCTTTGAGACATTTTCACTATTGCGGATAGGCTTTTCATCAAAAACAGAACGCCCCATTAAACTTAATGAGTGGTACATCGTTGTAATACCATGCGTTAATAATTCACGCTCCGCTTCATATAAAGCTATTTCAAAATCAATTAAAGAAGTCGGTCGTGGAGCAGCAATCGTTTCAATATAATCAGAATGAACATCAATAAATCCAGGTAATACATAGCCTCTTTTTGCATCAATAATTTGCTCTAAAGGAAATGTCATTAATTCTGAATCTGGAACCATTGCAATGATTAATTCACCATCAATAATTAATGAATGATTAACAATCACATGATTCGGTAAAACAATATGGGCATTAGTAATAGCTTGCATAATTTGAACGCTCCTTATAATAATGAATAAACTAGTTGTTGCGTGTACTCATGTTGTGGGTCTTCCAAAATTTGATCCGTTAGTCCATGTTCAATGACTTGACCATTCAATAAAACATAGGTCCGTTCTGATAACATTCGAATAACCCCTAAATCATGGGAAACGACTAACATACTGACACCGTATTCTTGCTGAATTCGCTTGATAATATCCAGCACTGTTGCTTGAACGGATAAATCAAGTCCTGTTGTTACTTCATCTAAAAATAAAATCGGGGGATTAGTCGATAGCGCTTTGGCAATTTGAACGCGCTGTTGCATGCCACCTGAAAAATTCGCTGGCGCTTCCTTCATTCGAAAACTTGGGATATTGACTTGCTCCAATAAATCGCCACCAATCGTCTGCATATCTAAGACATGTCGATTGCCACTCGCAATCATTTTCTCAGCGACATTCGCAATCGCTGAAATCGACATCGTTAAACCTAAATATGGATTTTGGTAAACCATCCCAAGTTTTTCATTGCGGAGTAATCGGCGTTTTTGTGACGATAACTGATAGATATCCTCAATATTTTCATCGAGGGCAATCGACACACTCCCACTAGTCGGCTCTTCATCAAAGAATAAACAACGCATTAGAGTCGATTTACCGGAACCTGATTCACCAACAATTCCCACAATTTCACCTGGGTATAAATCCATCGAAATATTTTGACAGGCATAGACAGTTCCACATTTAGGGCAGTAATTTTTTTCTAGTTGACGCGTTTTTGACTGACAACAAGCCGAGCACCCTTCGCCATACTGCTTATTTAACTGATTAATCGATAAAATCGGGGTTTCTTTAGTCATGAGCGGCTGCTCTCCTTTCCAAACAATAGCTACTATCATTGCATTGATATACAACGTTATGTTGTGCATCAAATAATTCATCCATAAAGACGCCACTCGCACCACATAAAGCACAGCTCACTCCAGCAAACGATTCGGGTTCAAATGGACGGTCTTCAAAATCAATTGATTTGACATGTGTATACGGTGGGACGGCGAAAATCTTTTTCTCACGACCAGCACCAAGTAAAATCAAACCGTCATTTTGATTCATTTTTGGATTATCAAATCTAGGAATTGGTGAGGGTGTCATCAAATAACGACCGTGTACCATTACAGGGTGTTCTGCTCCAGTTGTCGTTGTACCAAAACGTACAATTTGGTCAAATAACATTAACCAAGCACCTGTATATTCTTTATCTCCATGAAGACGTTTTGTGACAAATTCACGCGGTTCATACGCACGTAGTGGCTCACAAACCGGCACTTGTAAGACTAATATTTGATCCTTTTTTAATGGTTTCTCGGGAATTCTATGTCGCGACTGAATCAATGTCGCAACAGCGGTATCTGATGTAACATCGACACCTGTGGTTTTCTGAATTAATTTCTTAATATTAATCGCATTGACACTTTCATCGCTCCCTTGATCAATAACTTTCAACTTATCCGTTGGTCCAACTAATGCTAAGCTTACTTGAAGTCCACCAGTTCCCCATCCCCGACCAATTGGCATCTCACGCGAACCAAAAGGAACTTGATACCCTGGAATACAAATAGCTTTCGTAATTGTTCGACGAATTTCTCGTTTTGACCCTTCATCAAAAAAAGCAAAATTATAGTTCATGACTTACGTGTCCTCCAGTTTTTCGAATACTATCTAATTTAGATTGGAACGTTACATAATGTGGTAATTTCAAATGTGATAAAAACCCAGTAGATTCGATACTATCCACATGATATAAAACAAATTCCTCATCACCAGCTGGATGGGTAGCATCTTTAGTTTCTAAACTGTGATCCAGAATGCCCATTGAAATAGCTTTTGTTTCATTACGACCAAAGACAAAACCATACCCTATTTCGATTTCCATTTCCTCGACACCATCATTCTTTACTGTTACTGGCATAAACATCTCAACCTCTGTTGCTTCAATCGTACCAATGTATTGATCGTCAACATAGAGGGATACATCACCTACACGTAACTCACCAACTGTTGGGTGTGTTGGTCCAAAACCACGAATCACAGCATAAGCTAACATCATGAGTGCTTGCGACATACCTCTGGTTAAAGTTTGCAACCTTTCACTCCGCTGTGTTGGAAACTCAATTAATTTTTTCGTCACATCAACTGGAGGTGTATTATTTTGTAAAACTGGCTGCAGTAAGCCAACCTCACGTAGATAATCCGCTACTTTAGGGTATTTAGGTAAGTCAGTCAGCGTCGTTTCTGGGACAAATGCTTGAAATTCTTTAAGTAATGTTGCCACTTGTTCTGCATAATTCTCCGGAGTTGAAAAATCAATCAATCGATGCATATAATCATATGATGCCCCCAGAATTTGCCCGCCAGGAATATCTTTAAATGCAGCAGAAATACGTCGCTTAACTAGCATATCTTGATTAGTTTCAACACGTTCCGTGTACCCGATACGTTCTAAAGTCGAACGATACGCTCGAAGTAAAAAAACTGCTTCTTCTACTGACCCCTCCGCTTGCCATAAACTTCTAGCTGCTAAATCAGGCGAGTATAATGATGCTTCACTCATGACTTGATCAACCAATAACTTCATATTGGCTTTAATACTCTCAATAGTCACTAGATCGCCTTCTGAGATTTTTTGATAGGCCAAGAGTTTCAAACTTGCTTCAATGGCTTTCTGGCCACCTTTTACTGCAACATATGCCATCCTTAATTTACCTCCTGAATAACTGTCGTTCTTGGTAAGCCAAGCATTTTACCTGATTGGTCGATTACTAACATATCAATACCTAATGGGTACTCTTGATTCAACTCTTGTCTAATCACTAGTAGCTCAGATAATGCTTTAGTTAAACCTAAAGTCAGCTGAGATTTAATTCCAGGTCCAGTCAAAATATAAGTATTATCACCATAAAGTTGTGAAACGCTGACGACAATAGTTGCCGATAATTGAGGATCTATTAAATTACCAATTGAGACTTGTTTAATAGGGCTAACATCAAGTGATGGTTGATTAATCAAATCAACAAAGACCGTTTGAGCTACAGAGATAGCAACCTTTTTCGTTCGAAATTCATGTGTTAGCACTGCTTCTTGCTCCTCTGATAGACCTAAACTAGCATAGCTAACTTCTTGATCTAAGAAAGTTAACGCATATAGATATTTCCCAATCGGTAAAACTGCTTGCGGACTATCTGGTAGTTGTTTGACCTCACCCACATATGATAAAGCTGAAATAAATAACCGAAAAGCTTCCTGTGCTAGTAATACTTGCTGATTCATCTAATCTTCCTCCACTTCCATCACATCAAACGATACTTTTGTTTGATTAATTGCTTCTTGTTCTTGATTGATTGTATGTAGTAAGGCGGCACGACGTTGCTCGAATACTTTGATCCATTGCACTTTTTCTATATCACTCAACAGTGGATATAAGGCATCAATGATAGCTAAATACTCCGCTTTTTTTAATTGTTCACCCAAAATCATTCCTGTTCCATAAGATGATCCAATCCGAACTTTGGCATAAGAAACCAGTACCTCGCCACTATAAAATAATGAATTTTTAGCTGTTTCACGTGTTGTCATCATCACCAAAGCTGTGCGTGGTATTTCGACTAAATGACGTTCATATTGATTTCCATACTGCTCTACAAGCTCACTAGCCAATGTCTGATCTTCTACTAAAACCCATGTACGCTCTTTTTTATTCATCGTTTATCTCTACCCTCTTGAAATATATTTATGTTTTAAGCGATTTGATAAAATTTCTAATATTGCTGCCACCATGAAAATAAGATAAACTAATACCCCAATTTCATGTAAATCAAAATAAAACCCACTTGTCATTGCTAACTCAAATCCTAATCCTCCAGCACCTGCGGCAGCACCAACTGCGATTGCATTCGTAAAATTAATTTCAAAACGTAAAAACGTCCAAGATAATAACATTGTCACAGTACTCGGTAAAATAGCTTGCCCGACAATTTGAAACCAGTTAGCGCCACTAGCTTTTAAAGCCTCGATAACACCTTCGTCAATTTCTTCAATACTTTCAGAATACGTTTTGGTTAAGTATGCTACACTATGAAACAACATACCAATGACTGCAGCATTTGTGCCTAAACCCATAATAATCGAAAAAATTAAAACCCATAAAATTGTAGGTACTGCGCGAATGACTGACATCACCAAACGAATCGTATAAGATAATCGCTTTGACGATAAATTACGAGCCGCTAATAAAGCTAGACCAAAAGCTAGGAACATAGCTAAGATTGTTGTAATGACAGCTAAAGATAACGTCATCATCAAAGAAAGTAGCAAGCCTTGAATCGGAAAACGCCCCGATAAAGTAGGCTCTAAAAAAATAGTTCGACTATCCGTTAAAAACTGTTTAAATGCTGTGATGACAATGAGATTCCCATAATCCATTGTCACCAACGTATAAAGCGTGACACTAGCTAACAGACTTAGCAAGCTCACCATTAAGACACGTTGCTTCGTCCACTTTTTTATCTTAATCGTTTGATTGCGTCCTAACTGAACATGGTCAAACGGGAACGTCACATCTTGTCTTAGTTTTAACGTTATTTCTTGTTGCTCCATTAAATAATGTTCCTCCTTATTGTCGTTGTTAATAATTCCAGCGCCATGACGACACTTATCAAAATCAAAATAATCAAACCCACAACATCATAGGCAAAACGCTTATAATATAAATCAAATAAAAAACCAATACCCGTTCCAGTTAAAATACCAATCAAGGTAGCATCTCGAATATTATTCTCGATTAAAAAAAGTACCCAACTAATCAACTGGCTTGACGCCATTGGAATCACACCTTGACAGACAATCTGTAAATAATTCGCTCCACTGGCCTTTAAAGATTCAACTATCGCACCCGACTGTTCATCAATTGTTTCTACAAAGGCTCGCGTCAAGTAACCAAATGTCGTAAAGCTCAACGCTAAGTACCCAGTAAATTCACTTTGCTTAAAGCTTAGTAATAGAATCATCGCCCATACAACCAATGGCATATTTCTAAAAAACGACGCTACTAAACGGACGAACACTTTTAAAAAAAATGTTAATCCTAATTCTCTTGAGCCAATAATCGAAAAGATTAATGCTAAAATGGCTGCCGTTGACGTTGCAGCAATGGACATTAATACTGTTTCAACTAACTTGGATAAAATGAGTGGTAAGTAAGTTAGTGTATTCGCATTCGGCAGAAAATTTTGACCTAACCACACTAATCCTTGGGGTAAAATCAGAAGTGAGCCTGTTAAGTTAAAACCACTAATGAGCGTTGCAACAATAAAAACAATGATTAGCCCACTAAATAAAAGCCACGTTTGTTGTCTTTTTTTCTTAAAATACTCAATTTGCTTCATATCACCATATCCTTTAAATCGTATAATTGACGGATTTTATCCTCGGTTAATTCATCTGGCACCCCATCAAAGTATTTTTCTCCTGCACGAATACCAATAATCCGGTCGGAATAGGCTAAGGCAACATCGACTTGATGAAGATTGACCAAACAAGTAATTCCCATTTCGAGTGAAATTTGTTTGAGATAATCCATAATAATTTTAGATGATTTCGGATCTAATGAGGCAATCGGTTCGTCACACAGTAAAATATCAGGTTTCTGCATTAACGCTCTAGCAATCCCTACACGTTGTTTTTGACCACCACTAAGTGAATCACAACGCTGATAGGCCATTTCTTCTAATCCAAGTTTTTTTAATAATTTAAAGGCCTCTTTTTTTCGACTTCAGTATAGCGACCAACTGAGCCATTCCGCGTATTTTTATATCCTAGCCGACCATGTAAGACGTTCTCAATAACCGTTAAACGCGGAATGAGATTGTAATGTTGAAATACCATACCTATTTTACGACGAACTAATCGCAACTCTTTTTTTGATGTTAATAAGATATTGGTATCATCTAAATAAATTGCTCCCTTACTTGGCTCGACTAAACGATTTAAACAACGCAACATGGATGATTTACCCGAACCTGATGGCCCAATAATTGAGATAAATTCACCCTGAAATACTTGAAAAGACAATCCTTTTAAAGCTTTTTTACCATTTGGATAAATTTTTTCAATCCCTGTGATTGTTAAATGAACCGTTTTGGTAGATAACTTACTCTGACATTTGTCTGATTGGCTCATAAAAAGCATCCTCCACTTCAACAAATTGTTCATCCTTTTCTTTTCCAAACAATGCCGGATTATCCCCATCTTTTTTATTAAAAATCGCCTTATTCTGACTGGTCTCATCTGAGGTGAATGCTGCTAAGATTTTAGCTTTTTCATCTTGGCTGACGACATCTTCATTGACTACAATTGGGGCATTTAATACAGGAATTGATTTAATGACACGAACTTTTTTACCTCTAACAGATTCAAATGGAGCACCCGCCGTCTCACGTACTTTATAGACCATACCTGTTTGATTTTCTTCACCTGAAGCAACTTCAAAATATTCTGGCATATTCATAAATGCTGCTGCATCAACGTCACCTTTCAATAAGTTGACCGCTGACCCTTGATGTGACCCACCAAATAAAACTTTATTAAAAAATTTATTTTCCATGATTAATTCATCTGAATTATCTAATCCGAATTCATCAATAATGACCGAGCTTGGTACTTTAAAACCGGAAGTTGAACTATTGGAAACAAATGAAAAGTTTTTTCCCTTAATTGGCTCTAATGTATATTTATCTGCTTGCTGATACTCAATTTTCTTATCTTCTGGTACTGCGATAAAACTATAATAAAGGGCATCCTCAAGTGTCCCACTTGGACCAGAATTCGTAACGATTGGCTGAACTTTAGGATTTTTTTTATGAGCTTGAATATAACCTTCTGCACCCATAACTGCCATGTTAGCTTGCCCATTCGCTATTGTCTCAATTACAACGTTATAATCTGTCGTTGTCACAACTTCAACTTTTTTACCCGTTGCTTTAGCAACAATCTCTTTTAATGCCTCACGCGATTTTTCAAATTCTTGCGCTGATTCATTCGGATAAAAAACTAATTTAAAAGCATCGTTCTTCCCATTTTTTTGCAGACTGTTCGGTTTCGTTGCAGTTGCTCCGCCTGAACAGGCTGTAACAGCTAAAGCTAATAGTGACAAAATAATCATTGAGAGTAATTTCTTCATGATTCCGTCGCTCCTTTTTATTTGATAGCACAACAATAACAAAGCTTTGTAAATTTTTAATTTTAATGCTGTATTTTTCTTGTAATTTTCAATTATTTTTGTAAAATCTCCTTATAAACTATCTTTTGCTTAATATGTCACATCACTTATTACTAACTTTTTTATAATAATTCCAGTAAGAACTTCGCTAATTAGTTTATTTAATACTCTTTAATTAGATTATTTTTTCACAATCTAATTAAAAAATATTGTTTTCACAAGAACACATTTTAGTTGTTCATTATTATTATTAGAACTTATTTTACTAATATAGCTAAAAAAACTTGATAATCTTTGTTATTTACTTATCAATTCATTTGTGAAGTTCACAAGCATATACATCGTTAGAATGATTCTCATTTGCTATATTGGCTTTACCGCAAAGCTTTAGCTGTTGTGAGATAATTCATTTGAGAGGAAGATTTTATGAAAATTATTGTTGTAGGATGCACACATGCTGGCACATCAGCAGTTAAACATATATTAGCAAACCAACCAGAAGCAGAGGTTTTAGTTTATGAAAGAAATGATAACGTATCCTTTTTATCATGCGGAATCGCACTGTATGTCGGTGGCGTTGTTAAAAATGCGCAAGACTTATTCTATTCAACTCCTGAAGAATTGGCTGCTCTAGGGGCAACCATTAAAATGGAACATGATGTGACGAATATTGACAGTGACAATAAAACAGTGACTGCTAAAAATTTACTCACAGGTGCTGTTGAAACAGAATCTTATGATAAATTAGTTATGACGACTGGTTCTTGGCCAATCACTCCACCTATTCCTGGAATTGATTCTGACAATATTTTATTGTGTAAAAACTATAATCAAGCGAATGAAATTATTCGCAAAGCAGAAACAGCCAAACGTGTTGTCGTAGTTGGTGGTGGTTATATTGGGATTGAGTTAGTGGAAGCTTTCATCGATTCAGGCAAAGAAGTCACTTTAATTGACGGTGTTGATCGAATTTTAAATAAATATCTAGACAAGCCATTTACCGATATTTTAGAAAAAGAATTAATCGCACGTGGCGCAACTTTGGCTCTTGGAGAAAATGTTCAATCATTTGAAACAAGCGCTAGTAACGTGACAACTGTTCATACACCATCACACTCTTTTGAAGCCGATTTAGTTATTATGTGTGTTGGTTTCAGACCGACTACTGATTTACTTAAAGAACAAGTTGATATGCTACCAAATGGTGCTATCAAAGTTGATGAATATATGCGTACAAGCGATCCTAATATTTTTGCTGCTGGTGATAGTGCAGTAGTTCACTACAATCCAACGAATTCTTACAACTACATCCCATTAGCAACTAATGCTGTCCGCCAAGGCATGCTGGTTGGAATGAATATTAAAGAAAATACTTTAGCTTATCGTGGTACACAAGGAACATCTGGTTTGTATTTATTTGGTTGGAAAATAGGTTCAACTGGTTTGACAATTGATAGCGCTAAAGCAATGGATATAAATGCTGATTCAGTTGTCTTTGAAGACAATTATCGTCCAGAATTTATGCCAACAACTGAAAAAGTGACCATGTCTTTAGTTTTTGATAAAGACTCTCGTCGAATTTTAGGTGGGCAATTAATCTCTAAATACGATATCACTCAGTCAGCTAATACTCTATCACTTGCGATTCAAAATAAAATGACCGTGGAAGACCTAGCTATTTCAGATTTCTTCTTCCAACCACATTTTGATCGCCCTTGGAATTACCTCAACTTATTAGCGCAAGAAGCAATGAAAAAAGCATAAAAAAAGAACGATTTTCCTATAAAGGCTCTATGTCAAATCGTGTTGATGGACAAGATTATTGATAATAAGAAGTCACAAAATTGAATATATTTAAATGAAGTGAGGGAAGGGATTCTCTCACTTTTTATTTGGTTTCAAAAACTTGATTTGGAATTAAAAAGATACGTCGATTAAAAATCAGAAAATTACGATAACCATAGGCTACTCGTTTAATAACCTTGATTTTATTGTTTATACCTTCTAA
The DNA here is from genome assembly GCF_001998885.1 of Vagococcus penaei. Taxonomy (NCBI): domain Bacteria; kingdom Bacillati; phylum Bacillota; class Bacilli; order Lactobacillales; family Enterococcaceae; genus Vagococcus; species Vagococcus penaei. The sequence goes on along the minus strand of NZ_CP019609.1, from coordinate 1,690,192 downwards.
AAAGCCATTTGAATACGAACGAATATTTAAAAGCATTTATAACTCCTTGAGAAAATTTATTAAATAGCTTAAATTTTACTTTGAACTCTTTAGGTAACTCTGATGGAACATGCGAACACAACTCCAAAAAGAAGGAATAATCTTTTATTTTATAAGCGTATTTTAGTTCTTGTACGTAATTATAAGCAGTTTTTAACAAAAAACTGTAAGAAAGTAATTCATCTATAACTTCGGTGGAGGACATATTCTTTTTTAATAATGACCTATAATAGAAACGCTAGTAATTTAGTTCAGAACTATCTTTTAAAAGTAATTTTCACTATCGTTTCAACCTCCTGTATTGTTTAGAAATCTGACAGTAATCGTCTACTAATACAGTAGATGCACTGAAAGTTGACTGACAGTTTTTACAAATATAGCGTTCTTTATTTAACTTTAGAAAGGTTGGGCGCCTCTTAATTTCTGGTAATTGACTAATTGTTTGATAGGTTCCATTCTTGATATATTTAGAAAAGCCCCATTGTGGACATGTTCTACTATCAGTAGTTAACCTGCCACTTATCATATTTACAGCACGTGCATGTCTCGCTTCGCGAGACAACCAATTATTATCAAAAATTAAAGCTTCATCGGTTAAATTGAGTAGTTTTCTTGTATTATTATCCATAAATTATGTTGTGGTAACTTAATTTTATAAATAAGAATGTCTCTTTTTCTATGTAAAATAAAAAATCGTGTTGATAGAATTTAGTCTATCAACACGATTTAGTGTACAGCCACTATTAAAGGAAAATCGTTCTTTTTAATTTTTAAATGAATGGATTGGTGCAGGAATTCTACCACCACGTTGAATAAACAAATCAGAATTTGCTTGGTTGATTGGCATAACTGGTGCTCGGCCTAGTAAGCCACCAAATTCAACCATCTCGCCAATTTGTTTGCCATGAGCTGGAATCAGACGAACAGCAGTTGTTTTATTATTAATGACGCCAATAGCTGCTTCATCAGCAATCATTGCTGACAATGTCGTGGCACTCGTGTCGCCAGGAATCGCAATCATATCAAGACCAACAGAACAGATCGCGGTCATAGCTTCTAACTTATCTAATGACAAATTGCCCGCTTGAACGGCTTCAATCATTCCGATATCTTCTGAAACAGGAATAAAGGCTCCAGATAAGCCACCTACATGACCACATGCCATTACGCCACCTTTTTTCACAGCGTCATTTAATAGTGCTAATGCCGCAGTTGTCCCATGTGTCCCAACTTGCTCTAAGCCCATTTCTTCTAGAATATGTGCCACTGAATCACCTACAGCAGGTGTTGGAGCTAATGACAAATCGACAATTCCAAAGGGAACATCTAGTTCTTTGGATGCTAGTTGACCAACTAGTTGGCCCATACGAGTGATTTTAAAGGCAGTTTTTTTAACTGTTTCCGCAACAATATCAAATGGCTCACCAGCTACTTTTTCTAAAGCACGTTTAACAACTCCGGGACCACTAACACCAACATTAATGACACAATCAGCCTCTCCAACACCATGAAAAGCACCTGCCATAAATGGATTATCATCTACCGCATTAGCAAAAACAACTAATTTGGCACATCCCATCTCAGAAAGTTCTGACGTTTCTTTAATAATCTGACCCATTTGTTTAACAGCATCCATGTTAATACCAGACTTAGTGCAACCAATATTAACAGAACTACATACTCGATCAGTCACAGCTAAAGCTTCAGGAATTGATTGAATCAAAATATGATCGCCTTTAGTATAACCTTTTTGCACTAACGCTGAAAAACCACCCACAAAATCAACGCCAATCTCTTTTGCCACTTTATCAAGCGTTTTCGCAATTGGAACATAACTTGTCGCGTTAGTTGCCCCACCAATCATCGCAATTGGTGTGACAGAAATCCGTTTGTTAATAATTGGAATACCGTACTCTGCTTCAATTTGCTGTGCGACCGCAACTAAACGGCCCGCTTTCATTTTAATTTTTTGTTCGATTTTTAGACACGCTTGTTCAATGTTACTATCAATACAATCCAATAAAGAAATTCCCATTGTAATAGTCCGAATATCTAACTTTTCTTCATCAATCATGCGAATCGTTTCAACCACTTGATTTATTTCCAACTGACTTCCCTCCTATAATTGGTGCATAGCGTGAAACAAGTCTTCACGTTGAATCCGAATAGTGACCTCTAACTCTTCTGCTAGTTCGTCAAAAATCGTTTGAATATGAGCAACATCTGATGTGGCCTGTGTTAAATCAACCATCATCATCATCGTAAAGTTACTTTCCATAATCGTTTGCGAAATATCTAAAATATTAATCTCTAGCGACATCAATTTAGCGCTCACACGAGCAACAATCCCAACTCTATCGCGACCAATCACAGTTAAAATGGCTTTCATTCAAAATTCCCTCACTTTCTATAATGCCATTATTGTAGCACATTAAAGACTGAAAAAAACTACTTTCTGACCATTGTCAAAAAGTAGTTTTTGTTTTTTATCTCTTAATAATGAATCACTTGCTTCGTTTCAGCTGCTTCAAAAATAGTTTCAATTAAAGCCAATACTCTTGCGACTTCAGTATTTTTAACCACGGGTTCAGCATTTTCGCGTACCACTTCATAAAAATTACGATAAAAGTCAGTAAATTCTGCTTGTCCATCAGGCAATGGAAAAATAGTTGTCGCTTCTTCAGATGGTGGTGCCATCGTTTTAGTCAGTCCTTGACCCGCTTGAATTGGAACTAAGCGATGATGATCAATAAAACCGGTTTGTTTCACTACCTGTCCAGATAGGTCCCAATCCTCAACAACTGCGGTTCCCTCTAAACCTTTAGCATACCAACGTGGCAACTTAATAAAGTTAGTCGTTCCTACTTCAATAATACTCTTCACGCCATTCTCAAAAGTTATGTACGCAATAAACCCATCATCGACTTCGTCCCCTAAGACAAAACTCAAGTCAGCTGCGACCGATTTAATGGGACTATCAACTAAGAATAATAATTGGTCTAGTAAGTGGACACCCCAGTCTAGTAGCATACCTCCACCCTGAGCTTTTAAATGACGCCAATCACCAGGGATACCATTCGCTCCGTGGACACGTGATTCAATTTGAAACAACTCACCGATCTCACGCGATTGATACAAGTCACGAATAATTAAAAAATCTTTGTCCCAGCGACGATTTTGATGCACCATAAAGACTTTATTCGTTTCTTTGGCGACTGCTAATACTTCTGCTAGCTCTTCACTCGTCATCATCACAGGCTTTTCACAGACAACGTGCTTTCCAGCTTCTAGAGCTTTAATTGCTAATTCTTTGTGAGAATCATTTGGTGTCGCAATTAAAACTGCCTCAACATCAGAATCGTTCAAGACAGCATCTAACGTGTCATAGACTTTTAAGCCTAAATCTGTTGCTTTTACTAACTGTTCTGGGTTGATGTCATAAGCTCCATATGCTATAACACCATCTGTTTCCTTAATCAACTCGCGTGCATGATAACTTCCCATACCACCTAAGCCAATAATGACAAATTTAATAACAGACATGTTCAAATTCCTCCTTGCAACAAATTATGCCCACCATAAATCGCCTGGTTGGTCTTTAATCATAATTGATTGTAAATTAGTCACAGCACGTGAGAAGCCCTCGTCAATCGACATCAATGGGTCTTCGTGCTCAATGCTTAAAACATAATCGTAATTGTATAATCTCAATGCACTAATAATCGCAGACCACTCATCCATACTATGACCACATCCAACCGAACGGAACGTCCATGACCGTGTTTGCACGTCACTATATGGCTGCATATCTGTTAAACCGTACATATTAATATTTTCTTGATCCAAATAAGTATCTTTCGCATGAAAATGATGAATAGCTTTTTCGCGACCTAAAATCTTAATCGCGCCTACTGGATCAATCCCTTGCCACCACATATGTGACGGATCTAAATTACACCCAATATTTTTCCCAGCAGCATCTCGTAATTTCAACATCGTATAAGGTGTATGAGCTAGGAAACCACCATGTAATTCAATCCCGATTTTAACACCAGCTGTATCGCACACTTGATTAATGTCTTTCCAATAAGGAATTAATTTCTTTTCCCACTGATAGTGATAAATATCCGTATAATCTGTTGGCCATGGCAGTACCGGCCAGTTAACGCTAGTATCCGTCTCATTCCCACCAGCAACACCAGAAAAACCATTAACTACAGGAACATTCATCAATGATGCTAACTTAATTGTTTTTCTCAGCAATTCATCCGCTTCTTTCGCTTCTGCGGGCTTTGGTGAAATCGGATTATGATGGGCACTAAAGGCACTAATTTCTAACCCTTTATCTGCTAACTTCGCTAAATAATCCTGACGTGCATCACTACTAGCAAGTAAGGCATCCACATCACAATGAGCCTTGCCTGGTGAGCCACCAGTTCCAATTTCAACCATTTGTAATCCTTTTTCAGCGACACGGTTAATCATATCGTCAAAACTTAAATCATTAAATAATGGGGTAAATACACCTAATTTCATTGTTTTGCACTCCTTTTATAATTTTTCTAGTGGTTCGTGATTGCCATATGTTGGGTAGTGATTTTCAGTTGGTGCACACCAGTTGACGGCATTTTTAATCACCCGTTGGACTTGTGGATGATAGTATGATGGATATGTTTCATGCCCCGGTTGGAAGTAAAAAATCTTACCATTACCTCGTCGATAAGTACAACCACCCCGGAAAACTTCGCCACCTTGATACCAATTAATAAAAACTAGTTCATCTGGAGTAGGAATATCAAAATGCTCACCATACATTTCTTCTTGCTCTAAATCAATGTACTCGCCAATACCTTCAACAATTGGATGGCTTGGATTGACATTCCAAATACGGCAACGTTCATTGGCTTCACGCCATTTCAAATCGCACGATGTCCCCATTAACTTCATAAAAATTTTTGACATGTGACCTGAATGTAAAACGACTAGCCCCATTCCTTGAAGCACTCTTTGATGAACACGGTCAACAACTTCATCTGAGACTTCCTGATGAGCAATATGTCCCCACCAAATTAACACGTCGGTATCATTTAAGACTTCTTCAGTTAAGCCATGCTCGGGTTCGTCGAGTGTAGCTGTTTTCACTTGGAAATCGTTTTTTAGAAATGCTTTTAATTGACCATGGATACCCTCTGGATAGACTTCATTAACTTTTTCATCTGTCTTTTCATGACGGTATTCATTCCAAACGGTTACTTGAATCATTTAGCGTCCACTCCTGACTGATTTAAAAATACAGGCTCACCCGTTTTAGCTGATTCGTACATTGCTTCTAAAATTTCTGTGACAACTAATGCTTCTTCAGGTTTAACAACCGGATCAGTATCCGTTAAAATAGCCTGAATCCAAGATTCTGCTTCTTTTAATGCGGGATCGTCGCCTTCACCATCATAGAAATCCACGCCGCCAGTTTCTAATTCAACATGACGTTCATACAATAAACCACGGTCTTCACCATTTAGTGTTAAACCATTCTTCATATCAGCGCCACCTTTTGTCCCATGAAGTTCTGTTTGTGCTTCACGGACATCTAAACCATTTAATGCCCAACTAGCTTCTAGGAAAATTGTGGCACCATTTTCCATCGTGATAAAACCAAATGCTGAATCTTCTACCGTAAATTTTTCTGGATCCCAAGGTCCCCAAGCATTCGCAGCATTTTTAGTTGCCGCTAATTTATGATACGTATTCCCAACAACGTACTTAGGTCGATAATTATTCATCATCCATAGTGTTAAATCTAATGCATGCGTCCCAATATCAATTAGTGGGCCACCACCTTGGGCTTCCTCATCTAAGAATACACCCCAAGTCGGCACAGCACGACGACGAATAGCATGAGCTTTTCCAACATAGATATCACCTAGCTCACCATCAGCACATACTGCATGTAAATACTCAGAATCTGTTCTAAAGCGATTTTGATAGCCAATGGTCAACTTTTTTCCCGTACGTTTGGCCGCATCAACCATTGCTTTAGCTTCAATACTAGTTTTAGCCATTGGTTTTTCACACATCACGTGTTTACCAGATTCAAGTCCGGCAATTGAGATGGCTGCATGTGAGCTATTTGGTGTACAAACATGAATTAAGTCAATTGTATTGTCACTTAGCAACTCTTGATAATCTTCGTAAGTTTTCGCTTCTGATGTTCCGAATTTTTCTTTAGCGATTTTAGCACGCTCTAAATCAATATCACAAAAAGCGACCATCTCTACATCAGCAATTTTACTTAATGCTGGCATATGTTTGTTTGTCGCAATACCACCACACCCAATAATTCCTACCTTTAAGACCATAAAAAAAACCTCCATCACTTGTTTTGTTATACTCATTCTACAAAACATTGATAAGGTTTTCTTCCTTAAAAAAGGGCTAATTATTCCCGAATATTGTCTTTTGATATTTTAATGGTGATAAACCAACGTGCTCTTTAAACACATGATGAAATGTTTTAACACTGTTAAATCCTGATAACTCAGCTACTTCAATCATCGGAATTTTTTTATGTGACAAAATATATTTAGCCTGACTAATCCGATAATCATTTAAAAACTGCATAAAGGTTTGTCCTGTATTTTTTTTAAAAAAACGTGCAAAATAATAAGGGCTAAAACCAACTGCTTGGGCCACATCGTCAAGACTAATGCCTTCCATATAATGACTTTCGATATAATTAAAAATCTTATTCAAACGTTCTAACGTCTCATGGTGATTAACTGCCTCAACGAAATTTCCTGTGGTTAAAACATGTGCTTTTTCTGGAATATCTCGGTAATAAGTCGCAATCAACTGATTTAAATAGCCAACAACGGCAAATTCATACCCTACCTGTTGCGTAGCCATCTCGTCATATAATTGTCTTAAATACGTAACAACTCGTTCAGCCACATGTGATGGCCATTGACGACTATGATTTTCCCTAGTTTCAAACAAATGAATCAACTCATTTTCTTGATTACCTTTTAAATAAGTTTCACGAAATAGTTCTAAATCAAATTGAAACACATAACGGTGACTACCAGGTGATGCTAAAAAATAATGCGACTCGCCACTCCCAAAAACAAAGACTTCCCCGCGATGAACTTGAAATAACTGTTGATTGTAACCAATATTTACTGATCCTTCAGTGACTAAAATGACTTCAATTTCTTTATGCCAATGAGGTGGTACAATGACTTCCCCTTCATTTTCTAACGTTCGAAACGGAAAAGAAAATGGCCATTCTAATAATTCTAGGTACAAACTCATGGTGTAACCGTCCCTTCTTTTGTTCTAGATTAACAAAAAAACTCCTGAAAGAAAATCTTTCAAGAGCTTTAATGATTTATTTGGCATAATCAACGGCACGTACTTCACGTACGACCGTCACTTTGATATGGCCAGGGTATTCTAGTTCTTCTTCAATTCGCTTACGAACTTCACGTACAAGGAGAACCGCTTCATCATCGGATACTTCTTGCGGTTTAACCATCACACGAATTTCACGTCCGGCTTGGATAGCAAAACTACTATCAACACCTGGGAAATCATTAGCAATATGCTCTAAACGTTCCAAACGTTTAATATAATTTTCAAGTGATTCACTACGAGCTCCTGGTCGAGCAGCAGATAACGCATCAGCAGCAGCGACTAAGACAGAAATGATTGATGTTGCTTCTACGTCACCATGATGTGAAGCCACAGCATTAATGACTACGTCATTTTCTTTGTACTTGCTAACTAGCTCTGTTCCAATCTCGACATGTGAACCATCCACTTCGTGATCTAAAGCTTTACCAATATCATGTAGTAAGCCTGCCCGTCTAGCTAAAACAGGATCTTCTCCTAACTCTTCAGCTAAGACACCTGCTAGTTTTGCGACTTCAATTGAATGATTTAACACATTTTGACCGTAACTTGTTCTAAAACGTAGACGACCTAAAATCTTAATTAAATCAGGATGCAACGAGTGAACACCAACATCAAATGCTGCATTTTCACCGTACTCACGAATACGTTCATCCATTTCTTTTTTAGATTTTTCAACCATTTCTTCAATTCTTGCAGGATGAATCCGTCCATCTTGAATTAATTTTTCAAGCGTCATTCGTGCTACTTCACGACGAATCGGGTCAAAGCCTGAAAGCACTACAGCTTCGGGCGTATCATCAATAATTAAATCGATACCTGTTAAGGTTTCTAACGTCCGGATATTCCGTCCTTCACGTCCGATAATACGTCCTTTCATATCATCATTTGGCAACGTCACAACCGTAACTGTCAATTCTGACACTTGGTCAGCAGCACAGCGTTGAATGGCTAATGATAACATATTTTTCGCTTTGCGATCGATTTCATCTTTCGCCCGACGATTGCTATCTTTGACTAGCATTGCGCGTTCATGCGTCAATTCCTCCGCCATTTCATCCATGATAATACCCGCTGCGTCATCTTTCGTTAACGAAGCGATTCGTTCTAACTCTAGTTGTTGTTCTTCAATCAACCTAGATACTTCTGTTTCTCGTTCATCAATTAATTGCTTTCTTGAATCAAGTTTATCTTCTTTCTCCTCTAGTGAGCGTTCGCGTTGAACTAGAGAATCATCTTTTCGATCAAGGTTAGATTCACGTTGCAATAATCGATTTTCTTGATTTTTTAATTCGACTCTCTCTTCTTTCAGCTCACTTTCAATTGCTAGACGATACGTTTGATTCTCTTCTTTTGCTTCCAACAAATACTCTTTTTTGAGAGTTTCAGCTTCTTTTTTAGCTTGCTCAATAATAGTTGCTGCAGTATGGTGTGCACCTGCTATTGATTTCTCATGACGAGATTTTGCGACAAAATAGCCAATTGCTAGACCTACAATCAATCCGATGATAGTTATGGGAAGGAGTATCATTAAAAATGTAAAACTCATAAACATACCTCCGTACTATCTTTATATTTAGTTGTAGTTAGATCATATAAAAAACAAATAAAAATCATGCCCTACAAGCATGAGTATAAATAAATCTATACTACTATTATTCTAATAGTTGTCGCTGGTAGTGTCAACTTATTAATGAGATTTGTCAGACAACTTGCATAAAAAAAGAACGCAAGTTAAACTAAGTTCACTTACGTTCAGGCTTTTATTTTTCAGGTTTTTCAGGAAGATCAAGTGGTAATTCACTATCTGCTTCTTCTTTTGCTTCTGGCGTAGGTATCACGCCATCAATTTCATAGGCAACACGAACTTTTTGGTAGATATCTTCCATCATCTCAGGATGCTCAGCAAGGAATTTCTTCACGTTTTCGCGACCTTGACCAATGCGTTCTTCTTGATAAGAGTACCACGCACCGCTTTTATTTACGATGTCTTTATCTGAAGCCATATCAAGTAGTTCACCTTCTTGTGAAATACCCTCTCCGTACATAATATCAACTTCAGCAATTTTAAATGGCGGTGCCACTTTATTTTTTACCACTTTAATTTTAGTCCGGTTACCAACAATATCCGTACCAGATTTTAGTTGTTCAGCACGACGGACTTCTAAACGAATCGTTGCATAAAATTTTAGCGCACGTCCACCAGGTGTTATTTCAGGGTTACCAAACATAACTCCCACTTTTTCACGAATTTGATTAATGAAAACAGCAATTGTTTTCGTTTTGTTAATTGTTCCAGACAACTTACGTAGTGCTTGTGACATCAAGCGGGCTTGTAACCCAACATGTGCGTCACCCATCTCACCGTCAATTTCAGCACGAGGAACTAATGCGGCAACAGAGTCAATCACGACGATATCAATCGCCCCACTTGATACTAGAGCTTCAGCAATATTTAAGCCTTGTTCACCAGTATCAGGTTGTGATAATAATAACTCATCAATATTGACACCTAATGCTTGAGCATACTTAGGATCTAACGCATGCTCAGCATCAATAAATGCAGCCGTTCCACCTTCTTTTTGGACAGATGCAATAGCATGTAAAGCTACTGTTGTTTTACCAGAACTCTCAGGCCCATAAATTTCAATAATCCGTCCACGTGGGTAACCACCAACGCCTAAAGCAGAATCAAGAGCCAAGGATCCTGATGAAATAGTTGAAATACGTTGGTCAACCTTTTCACCTAATTTCATAATTGACCCTTTACCAAAATCTTTTTCTATCTTTTTTAATGCTGCATCTAACGCCAATTTTCTATTATCCGACATTAAAGAGCCTCCTTATTATTTAATCAATGTAGTGTCCTAATCATAATCTTTTTAATCAAAAAAATCAAGAAGAATACGAACAAATATTCGCATTTTTATTAGACTAAATGTTTTCTTAAGAAATTTAATCCATGTTTCACTGCACCATCACGGATGTAGCTTCGATTACGCTTAATCGTTAGACGTTCAACGAACTCACCATGTGGCGTGACTAACCCAATGATAATCGTTCCTACTGGTTGTCCATCAATTTCTTTAGGTCCAGCAACTCCGACAATTGAGACACCATAAGTTGCTCCAAAAGTCTGACGCCCCGCTTTAGCCATCGCTAGGGCGCATTCTGCGCTAATCTCACCATATTTCAATAATAAATCTGGAGAAATACCAACCAACTGCTCCTTACTTTGACGCGTATAAGCGGTAATACCTCCAGAAAAAATAGCTGAGCTACCTTCAATGTTAGTAATGCGATGTTGACACTCCCCTCCTGTCATCCCTTCAACAAAAGTGACTGTCTGTGCTCGATTTTTCAATTCATTAACCACAACTTCTTCAATTGTCGTATTTTCACCATAGCCATAGAAGAAGTCACCAACTTGAGTCATAATTAATGCTTCCAATGTATCAAGCATCGCCTCACCATCATCAACTGTTGAACATTTTGCAGTAATCCGCAACATCACTTCATTTGATTTCGCATATGGTGCAATTGTCGGGTTAGTTTGTTGGTCCATTAATTCTTTTAACTCTGTGACAATCCTTGATTCTCCAATACCCATAAAACGTAAATATCTCGAAACAAGTTGATGTGTCTGAGGTGCTTTTTCTTTTAACAGAGGATAGACCTCTTCGCGAACCATCGCTTTCATTTCACTAGGTGGTCCCGGTAATAATAAATAAGCCGTACTGGTAGTCACATCTTCATAGTAAGAGCCACAAGCTAGTCCAGCTGGATTTTGAATAGTGGTGCTCATCTCTAAAGTTTGCGCTTGTTTTTTGTTATTTTCAGTCATGGGACGTTGGGCATCTTTAAAAAAGTTATTCAAACGATTCATCGCCTCATCATCATAAACTAGACGTACTTTTAGAAAATCAGCTACCGTTTCTTTGGTCAAGTCGTCGTCAGTTGGACCTAACCCACCACAAATAACGACTAAATCACTCCGATGTTGCGCAATGTCTAGGGTTTCTGTTAATCTTTTGGTATTATCGCCTACAACCGAGTGATAATATACTTCAATCCCTAAGCTAGCTAAAAATTGTGAAATATAAGTTGCATTAGTATTAGTAATTTGTCCTAATAATATTTCAGTCCCTACAGCAATGATTTCTGCTTTCATCTTTCGACGCTCCTATCTTTAACATACGAATTTCGCTTCCAATTTATTTTAACACACATAAATACTTTCATAATGCGTTATGTCTTAAAAAATTTACCAAATCGTTTCGCTAAAAATGACGAGTCAGAAACATTTTTGTGATAAAATGAAACAGACTACTAGAAGAGGTGAAAAAAATGGCGCAATACAAGAGTGTCTTTGATATTATCGGTCCAGTAATGATTGGTCCAAGCAGTTCCCACACAGCTGGAGCTGCTCGCATAGGTAAAGTTGTGCGAAGTATTTTTGGTGAACAACCTGAACAAGTTGATTTATATTTATACGAATCTTTTGCAAAAACTTACCGGGGTCATGGTACAGACATTGCATTAGTTGGTGGCTTACTTGGCATGGAACCTGACGATCAGCGCCTAGCTGACTCGATGAAACTTGCACACGAATTAGGGATGCAAGTGACATTTGTGCCCCGTCCTGAAAAATCTGATCATCCCAATCAAGTGAAAATTGTTGTACGTTCGGGTAATCGAATATTATCTTGTACGGGCATTTCAATTGGTGGCGGATCCATTCAAATTTCTGAACTTGACGGCTTTAAAGTCAATTTAGATATGACGACACCAACATACCTGACTGTACATCAAGATCGTCCAGGTGTAGTAGCACACGTAACACATATTTTGTCTGAAAAACACATTAATATTAGCACAATGACCGTTACAAGAGAATCAAAAGGTGAAAAAGCCATTATGATTATTGAAGTGGACGAGCGCGTTGAAGGTCTAACAGATGTTTTAAAAAATATTGAACACGTTCACTCAGTGAGCTTTTTCGGATAGGAGAGACACATGTTATTTCAATCAATTGAAGAACTACTTAGTTTAACTGAAACTTACGGCACTATCGCCGAAACTATGATTCAAACAGAAATCGAAACCTCACAATATTCACGCGAGGTTATAATTGAACATATGTCTAAAAACCTAACTGTGATGATGGCATCAATTGAAAAAGGTATTGGTGGGGTAACTTCTGTGACTGGTCTGACTGGTGGGGATGCAACACGTATGAATGATTACCTCGCAGCTGAGAATTATCTAAGTGGCCAAACCATCTTAAAAGCCGTTCGTAATGCAATTGCCGTTAATGAAGTAAATGCCGAGATGGGCTTAATTTGTGCCACTCCAACTGCCGGAAGTGCAGGTGTCGCTGCAGGTGTCTTAGCTGCCATGGTGGAAGATTATGGTATTTCTCATGAAGAACAACTAGAATTTCTCTTCACAGCAGGTGCGATTGGTCTCGTTATTGCCAACAAAGCGTCCATTAGTGGCGCAGCTGGTGGCTGTCAAGCAGAAATCGGTTCTGCTAGTGCAATGGCTAGTGGAGCTTTAGTCGCTTTACGAGGTGGCACACCACAACAATCTGCCCAAGCTGTTGCAATTACACTAAAAAACATGCTAGGACTAATTTGTGACCCTGTAGCCGGTTTGGTTGAAGTCCCTTGCGTTAAGCGAAATGCATTAGGTGCTTCACAAGCATTCATTTCTGCTGATATGGCGTTAGCTGGCATCGAAAGTGTAATTCCTGTTGATGAAGTGATTGAAGCCATGCACCAAGTGGGAATGCAAATGCCTAGTATCTTCAAAGAAACAGCTGAAGGTGGGTTAGCAGCGACTAAAACAGGTAAAGCTATCATACATCGTCTATATTCAAATGACTAATTTCAATACCTTATCTGCGAGTCTCACCCATCTTTTTGATGGTGACTCGCATTTTTCAATTAAGCCGAAATCCATGGAGGAACGTTATGAAAAAACCACAACTTGCTATCGACTCTCTAACACCAACTTCTTTTTTTACTATTTTTGATGACTCAGATTTTTCACTATACAATCATTGTATTGAACAAGAAGAAATTCTAGAGCAACAAATTCAGCGTCCATTATTAGACAAATGCTATTTTAAACAAGTCAATTTCTCAAAGTCATTGTTTCAAAATATTGAAATGACAGATTGTATTTTTGAAAATTGTGACCTTTCAAACTGTGATTTATCTGAAAGTATTATCTATCGTACGCAATTTTTAAATTGTAAACTAGTCGGAACATCATTTTATAAAAGTTATTTTCATGATACCGAATTTTACCAATCGAAAATGACTTTTACTAATTTTAGTGAATCAAAAATAAAACAGTCGATTTTTAACGATAACTTCATGGAGAATGCTGATTTTATTGAGTGTGAACTTAAAAAAACACTGTTTAAGACTTGTCAGCTAGAAAACACTAATTTTTTCGATACCTCTTTGAAAAAAATAGATCTTAGTACCTGCCAGTTTAATCAGTTAGATATCCAACTAGATGGCTTACAAGGTTGCACCCTCAATCAAGAACAAACACTATATTTTGCTATGAAATTTTTGGGTATTACGATAGTTTAAAACTAACCAAAAACTCTAGTCAGACACCGAATCAATAGTGTCTAACTAGAGTTTTTAAATAGTCGATGGTTCGCTTGCCTTTTCTTCTGGTAGGTAGTCAACACCTAAACCTGTTAATGCACTGATAACAGAAAATACAGGTGACAATAAACTAAATAAGGCAAAAGGTAGGTAAACAAGCGTTGGGACACCAAACGTATTGGCAACAAAACTACCGGCAATCCCCCAAGGAATAAGGTAATTAATTACTGTTCCACCATCTTCTAAAGTTCGACTTAAAACAACCGGATCTAAGCGCAACTTTTGAAATTCTCCTTTAAATGCATTTCCTGGTAAGATAACAGATAAAAATTGTTCTCCAATAAATAGATTCACGCCAATTCCAGATAATAATGTCACAATAATTAATGACTTCGCTGAGTTTAATTTATTAGCAATCGCTCCAATCACTGTTGAAACCAATCCTAACTCCATCAAAATCCCACCTAATGATAAGGTTAAAATAATTAATAAAACAGTCGGCATCATGCTATTAATGCCACCACGAGTTAATAAGGCATCAATTTGTTGGTCACCAGTTTGTGATACAAAACCAGTTTCAACCACTTTAGCAATTGTTTTAAAACCAACTGCTGGATTATGAATCAGTGTCATCACAATACCTAATAAAACATTCAAAAGGATTGTAATCACAGCTGGAATTTTTTTCCAAGCACAAAATAACATGAATAAAATGGGGAGTAGTGACATTAAACTAATATTAAAATGACTCTCTAAAACTGCAGATACTTCTTTAATATTTCCTAGGTCCGCTTGACTGTCATTAAACCCTAAAATCGCAAAAGCAATTAGTGACACGACAAACGCTGGTAAAGTTGACCACATCATGTGTTTGATATGCTTAAATAAATCAGCCCCTACAATTGCTGAAGCAAGGTTGGTTGATTCAGATAACGGCGACATCTTATCACCAAAAACTGAGCCTGATACAATCGCACCTACAACTAGCGCTTCATTCAAACCTAACGTTGCACCAATCCCAAAAAAAGCAATCCCAATTGTCGACATGACGGTAAACGCACTACCAACTGCACTTCCGACAATAGCACAAACTAAAAAGACAGAAGGCACAAACCATTTAACACTAAGTAACTTAAAACCAACTACCATCAGTGTTGGAATAATACCTGCTTGAATCCACACAGAAATCAAAGCTCCCACAAGTAAAAAAATAAAAATCGGAATAATTCCTGGCTGTAATCCTTTTTCAATTCCTTTATTAATTACATTTAACGGCAATCGTCGAGCAATCACATAAATCATAATTAGTGAAATTGCTAATAGTATAGAGATATTAGGGGATAGCTTCAAGCCAATCACACTAACTGAAATACTCAAAATAATCACAATTAAGACAATACTCGCTTCTAATAAACTAATTTTTTTCTCGGACATTAATTGTCACTCCTCTTATTTTTTATTAATTGCTTCTAGATTTCACGATCAGACAATATCGACTAATTCCTCCACACCCCATAGATAAAAATCCTCCTTCAAATAAAAAATTCGCCCTTAACAAACTAACTTGTTAAGGGCGAATTTTATCCACGGTACCACCTTATTTCAAAACGCTTCGACAGACTAGCGTTTCCTCATTCATTATTCATATGTCTACAATTCTAATGTAATTCACAAATAAAGTGGGTCAATTCACAGCAACCATTGACTTTCTGATACCGAGCTTTATTTCCTACTTCGTTAGAAAGGTTGTCGTTCGAGAAGTGCTAAAAAACTTAAAATAAAAACGCCCTTAACAAACTAACTTGTTAAGGGCGAATATATCCGCGGTACCACCTTATTTAGAAACAGCTCTTGCTATCTCTATCTCATTCATTATTCACATGTCTACAATCTTAGTGTAATTCACAAATAAAGTGGGCCAATTCACAGCAACCATTGACTTTCTGATACCAACCTTTATTTCCTACTTTGCTAAGAAGGATATCTTGTGATTCATAATAGGCAATTATTACTTAAAAGTCAAGCAATAAATAAAAAAAGTTAACTCAACAAATCGCCAAGTTAACTTTTTATATGATTTTTATAACTTATCAACTTGGTCAAAATCAAGCTCAGTACTAGTTTCACGACCAAACATATCGATATTAACTTTTAATTTTTGCTTTTCATTATCTAGTTCAGTAATTTCACCAGTTAATCCTGTAAAGGCTCCGGCTTTGATTGTAACAACTTCACCTAGCTCAACGTCTAAGTCAGACGTACGACGGCTGATGCCAAGCTTTTGTAAAATTTGTGCGACTTCTTCTTCTAATAAAGGAGCGGGTTTACTACCGGCACCATGTGACCCAACAAAGCCAGTCACTCCTGGTGTATTACGGACAATATACCAAGAATCATCACTCATAATCATTTCAACTAACACGTAACCAGGAAAAGTTTTTTTAGCGGTAATCTTTTCCTTACCATTTTTTATTTCACGTTCTTCTTCTTCTGGAACAACGACACGAAAAATATTGTCTTCCATCCCCATACTTTGCGCCCGTGACTCAATATTGGCTTTCACCTTGTTCTCGTAACCAGAGTAAGTATGTAATACATACCAATTTTTTTCCAATGATTCCATGTTCTTAGAACCTACCTTTTCTTGATAAAATAAAAAAACCTCGTCTTGCCGAAGTTTTCCATTGCTCTTTTATTATAGCATTCATCTAGTAGTCTGGCTAGCATTAGCCAAGATTCTTAGTTAAGAAATAAATTCAATAGTTTTCCTAGACCAAAGTCTACAAAAGCAAAAAAGACTGCAAATAAGATGGTTGATTGAATAACAGTGATGACATCTTTTGTTAATTTTTTCTTTGATGGCCAAGTAACAATTTTCATTTCAGCAATAACACTTTTTAAAAATTTCACAGTTGACAACTCCTTTTCATTACTTCGTTTCTCTATGTAGCGTTTGTGTTTTACAGTATTTACAAAACTTTTTTAATTCTAGACGCTCTGTGCGTTTTGCTGGATTAACAGCTTTTGAATAGTTTCTTGATCCACATTGTGAACAAGCTAAGGCTGCTTTATTTTGAGCCATGTTAGACTCCTCCTAAATTATAACATTATCTAATTTATTCTATCATTTAAAAATAAAGGAGTCAAATAAACTTATCCTGTTAGTTTAGAATTTATTCTAGCAATAGAGTGTGTTATTATAGAGTATATGACATAAAAAATGAAGGGGGACCCATCCATGTTAATCGAGTCAATTTGTATTCCTAAACGACGTTTAACAATTGTTAATGAGTCATGTACACTAGAGGATGCTTTAGGTATCTTAGAAGAATCGGGATTTCGCTGTGTACCGGTCTTAGATGAGACAGAAAAAATCTTTAGAGGAAATATCTATAAAATGCATATCTATCGTCATAAGGCGAATGGTGGCGATATGACACTACCTGTAACACATCTATTAAAAAATGCTACTAAATTCATTCATTTAAATTCATCATTTTTTAATATCTTCTTTACAATTAAAGAACTACCTTATATTGCAGTTTTAGATAGTAATGATCAATTCTATGGTATTTTAACACATAGCAGCCTACTTTCAATTTTATCTCAATCTTGGAATGTTGAAGAAGGACGTTATGCTTTAACCATTGCATCAACTGGTAAAAAAGGTGATTTAGCAAATATGTCTAAAATTATTGCCAAACATTCAGAAATTGCAAGTTGTATTACACTAGATATCGGTCGTGATAAATACATCAGACGGACAATTATCACTCTACCTGCGCATACAACAGAAGAAACCTTAGATATTATTGTTAAATCATTAGAAAAGAAAGATTTCTTTATTGCTGAAATCGAAGACTTACAAAATCCTCGCGAGGTTTAAATTTTATTAATCAATATATTGGAGTATTCGTTACTGTTTAACGAATGCTCTTTTTTGTTGATAAAAATAGACATAATAAAAAGAAGCGAACCTAAAGGCTCGCTTCTTTTTTTATATAATGACCTTAATTATTTAATTATCCAACTAAAATAATAAATTACTGTTGTTAATTATCATTCTCACCAGAAGATACTGTAGAATCATTTGAAGCATCTGCAGTTTTTGACATATCGCCATCACCTTTTGATGCTTTAGAAATATCATCCATTTTGGCTGTTAATTCTTTTTTAATTCTATCATCTTTTACTTTATCAATTTTAGCTTGAACTTTTTTAAATTCTTCAGGTTTTATATCCGTCCGGGCACGTGTGGGATCGCCGTTGTCAAATAAAGTCATGACACCATCTAGCGCTTCCCGTCTAGCTTTCATTTCAGGGCTTTCAGAACTATCTGTTTTCCCATCTGTGGTTTTATTTTTTTCTTCTTGTTTAGCAGACGGTGAAGATGACATTTTACTAAATGCCAAATACCCACCACCAATGACTGCAATAATCACAAGGATTATCACAATCATACCTACTTTAGAAGATTTTGGTTTTTGTTGATTTTGTTGATTTTGTTCCAACGTTAATCACACCTAAATTTAAATTAGTCTTATTTACCTTTACGGAAGAATAAGAATGCAGCAGTTAATACTGACATTAATCCACCAGCAACTAATCCAGCGTTTACTGTATCATTTGTTTGTGGTAATTTTTTAGCGTCTGCTTTTTTAGCAACAACTTTTTTAGCATCTACTTTTTTAGCGTCAGTTTTGTTACCCTTATCAGTTGTTGGTTTTGTTACAGGTTTTTTAGAATCTTCTGTTGATCCTTCTGTTTTAGAATCTTCTGTTGATCCTTCTGTTTTAGAATCTTCTGTTGATCCTTCTGTTTTAGAATCTTCTGTTGATCCTTCTGTTTTAGAATCTTCTGTTGATCCTTCTGTTTTAGAATCTTCTGTTGATCCTTCTGTTTTAGAATCTTCTGTTGATCCTTCTGTTTTAGAATCTTCTGTTGATCCTTCTGTTTTAGAATCTTCTGTTGATCCTTCTGTTTTAGAATCTTCTGTTGATCCTTCTGTTGATCCTTCTGTTGATTCTGTAGGTTTAGATGGTTCTAATGGAGTCCATGGAATTTCAATACCTAATTCAGCACGTAATTCTTTAATAACATCATTAACTTCTTTAGTTGTTTTAGCAGCATTTACTGCATTATCATAATATTTCTTTTCAGTTTTTGATAATTTACCATCTTTAGCGTAACCCGCAATTTCTTGTAACGCATCGTAACGAGTTTGGTATAATTTACTTGCATCTACAACTAATGCTTCAACTTCTTCAATTGATGTTGCAGCTGAAATTAGTTTATCATAGTTATAGTACTCATCTAATGAGATAGCACCATTGTAGTAGTGAGTAGAAATATCAGTTTTAGCTTCTTTTTTAGCTTCTGCTAATTTAGCAGCGTCTTTTGCTTCATTTAAAACAGATGCTACTTCGTCAAGATTTTGAGCAGCATCAATCTTGTCTTTGTAAGTATAGTAGTCTTGGCCTAATAAGTAACCAATGGCGTGTAATTCTACTTGAGCTTTAGCTTTACCTTCTTTTAATTCACCAGCAGTTTGAGCAGCAGCTACAGCAGCGTTTACTTCGTCAACAGTTGTTGCAGCGTCTACTTGATTAGCATATACCCAGTAAGTTTTTGAATCCATACCGTATTTGTGAGTAATAGCGTTGATTTGGTCTTTAGCTTTTGATTTAGCATCTGCTAACACGATATCATTTTTAACTCCAGTGACAATTGAGTTAACTTCGTCTACTGTTTTAGCAGCATCAATTGCTAATAAAGCATTTCCGTAATCTTCCCAATTTAAATTATTATCACTTGCTAAGAATAACTCTCTTAACTCTTTTTTAGCAGCTTCTTTAGCATCAGTTACAGCAACCATACCATTTAATTCAACAAGAACAGCAGCAACTTCTTCATTAGTTGTAGCAGCTTGTGCTTTAGTTACAAGAGCATTACGTTCATCACGAGAAATTTTACCAGCTTCACGATTAGCATCAATTTCACGGATAGCACTTGTTTTAGCATCAGTTACAGAACCAGCAGTTTTAGCTGCTGCAACAACAGCTTCTACTTCAGCAATAGTTGTTGCTGAATCGATTTGTTTGTTGAATGCTTCGTATTGTTCCCCAGTAATTTTTACGTTACCAGAAGTATATAGAGCTTGAACTTCTTTTTTAGCTTCTGCTTTTTTAGCAGCTAAATCAATACGTCCTTGAGAAACAGCTTTTGCTTCAGCAACGATTGCTTGACATCCAGCTTCGTTTCCTTTAACAGCTTCTGCTTGAATTCGTTGGTTGTAAGCAACTTTTTCTTCGCTTGATAAGTTTGTTAAGTTGTTGATTTGTGTTGTATAAACACTTGCATCAACTTTTGCAACTGGCTTAGCTGGAGCTGGTGTTTGAGTTCCAGTATTAGCAGTACTTGAATCTGTTTTTGTTTCTGTAGTTGAAGCTTCTGCTACAGGTGCTTCTGTTACAGGTGCTTCTGTTGCTTCTTCTTTTACTTTTTCATCTTTTGCAACTTCAGATGTTTGAACAGCTGCGTTTCCATTTGTTTCAGTAGCATTAGATACTAACGGCGCTACAACAGAACCAGCTAAAATAGCTAAAGTTGCAGTTGTTAATTTAACTTTCTTCATTAGAATTATCTCTCCCTTTAATTAAAAAAATGTTTTCATAAGCCCTTTATACAAATATCTGTCATGAATGTTAGACATTTTTTACATATAATTAATTTCTCCGCTTAGCATATCAAAAAAAGGTCTAACAAAAAAACATAGTAACAATCATTTTCATCCATATGCTTAAAGAACCTATATACCAATAATACAAAAAACTAAATTTTTTGTCAACTATTTATCTTATATCTGTCTATTTAATCAGTTATTTAAGTTTTACCGTCTTTTTTCTAATAGATAGTTTTTAAAACAGAAAAAATTTTAATAACGATAACGTTTGTAACCATTGATATATCAACGATTTTTTTAAAAGACAAATTTATCAAAAAATACTATTTATTTTCATTTTAAGTTAATTACTAATTAAATAATTACTAAAAAAATAAGTTTATCGCCTATATAAAAATACTAATATCAATGTTTTTAGTTAATTATTACAAATATATATTTTTCTAACAAAATAGTGACAAATATAACAAAAAAATATCGTTATACTCAGCGACAAAAAATTAATGGCGTATCCAATAATGGTTTATATGGTTTATATTTTTAAATATCTATTTTATCTTGTATAATATAGTAAGAAATAATCAAAAATACCCAATTTCATAATGAAATTGGGTCAGACTGTAGACAAAGTATCAAAAATTTGATACTTTGTCTTTTTTTCTTGGTAAAATAGAGAAAAGGAGTTGCTTCCATGCTAAAAAAACAAGATATGAGCAAACGTAATCAAATTGGTTTTTATTCTCTAGAAGATTTAGTTCCCAAGGAACATCTATTAAGAGATATTGATAAATATGTAGATTTTAATTTTATTTATAAGTTAGTTGAAGATAAATACGATGAATCAAATGGCCGCCCTAGTATAGATCCGGTTCTATTAATTAAACTTCCGTTGATTCAGTATCTTTATGGTATAAAAAGTATGAGACAAACTATTAAAGATGTTGAGGTTAACATGGCTTATCGCTGGTTTTTAGGTTTGGATATCGAAGATGCTGTTCCTCACTTCTCAACCTTTGGCAAAAATTATTCTAGAAGATTTCGTGGTACAGATATCTTTGAACAAATATTTTACGGCATATTAGAACAGTGTATTGAAGCTGAATTAGTGGATACTTCTGAAGTATTTATTGATGGTACTCATATAAAAGCACATGCAAATAATAAAAAATATGAAAGTAACGAAGTTACTGAAGAAACTCTTTTTTATGTGGAATCACTACAAAAAGAAGTTGAAATAGATAGAGAAAAAAGATTAAAAAAGCCCTTAAAAAGAAGAGAGGAAAGTGAAAATCAGGTAAAACATAAAAAAATTAGTAAAACAGATGATGAGAGTGGTTGGTTCCATAAAGGAGAGCATAAACAGGTTTTTGCTTATGCTGCACAAGTAGCATGTGACAAGAATGGTTGGGTTTTAGGATATACAACTCATCCTGGTAATCAACATGATAGTCGGACATTCATCGATATCTATAATAAATTACAAAGTCACTTTACCTTAGATAAATTAGTAATGGACGCTGGATACAAAACACCTGGTATAGCCCATTTATTATTTCAAAATAATTTAACACCTATTTTTCCATATAAAAGACCTATGACCAAAAAAGGATTTTATAAAAAACATGATTATGTTTACGATGAATACTACGATCAATATATCTGCCCTAATGTGAAAATTTTAAGCTATACAACAACTAACAGAGACGGATATCGTGAATACAAAAGTAATACGTCTGATTGTAGTCAATGCCCTTTGATTGCCTATTGTACTGAGTCAAAAGAAAAGAGGAAATTAATTCAACGACATTTATGGGAAAATGATATGGAACGTTGTGAAGACATACGTCATTCCCTTGGAATGAAAGCTATATATAATAATCGAAAACAAACAATTGAGCGATTATTTGGAACGGCAAAAGAATTTCATGGCTTACGTTACACTAATTTAATTGGGAAAGAAAAAATGCACATGAAAATTGGGCTCACTTTCGCATGCCTTAACATTAAAAAATTAGCAAAAATGCTTAAATTAAGAGACCTGAAGGGCTCTATTTTTTTATCTATTTTGGGAATTTTATCAAAAATAATGATAAGATACAAAAAAACAAACCAATTACCCTTTATGAGCAACTGGTTTGTCTTCAATCTGACCCAATTTCATAATGAAATTGGGTATTTTATCTAATGATTTTCTTTAATTTGTAAAAAGAATTTTTTCAACATTGGTGGGGCAATCAACGTTGTCAAGATAACCGAAATAATCACGGTTGTATAGTAATCTTGGTGCAATAATCCAGAACTTAATCCAGTTGTTCCGATAATTAAAGCAACTTCTCCACGTGAAACCATTCCTGAACCAATACTTAACGATGATAACTTGTCGAAACCAGTTAAACGAGCACCGGCAAAACCACCGATTAGTTTCGATAGTACAGCTACTACGGTACAGACAACTAAGAACCATAATTGTCCAAAAACGCCAGCAAATGAAATGCTTAGTCCAACGCTAACATAGAAAAACGGTACGAATAGCGCATTCGCAATTGGTTCAACGCTATGTTCGATTTCATCTTTAAAGTTTGTTTGCGAGATGAATAGTCCCGCGATAAATGTTCCGATAATACCTGCCATTCCAAGCATCTCACCAAAATAAGCAAAAGCAAAACAGATAACTAAAGCCGCACTTGTCACAGGCACTGTTACTTTGAAGCGACTAGCTAATTTCAAGAGCATTGGCACTAAATAAATACCCGCTCCAATTGCGACCGCAAAGAAAATAACTTTCTTCAAGATAACCATTGGAATTGAGACATCCGCAGCGCCATCACCACCCATAAATGACATGACAAACGCTAACAAGATGACGACTAAAATATCATCGACAACGGCCGCACCTAAAATCGTTGTTGATTCACGTGTCTGCATGACATTCATTTCCTTCAATACTTGAACGGTGATACTAACTGATGTAGCTGAGAATAAAACGCCTAAAAAGACGGAATGGTTTAAATCAAAACCAAACATTGAACCTACACCAAATGCACTTAAGAACGGAATAATGATACCAATAACTGCCACAGCTACTGAAGGTTTCCAATTTTCTTTTAATTGTTTTGTATCGGTTTCAAGACCCGCTAAAAACATTAATAACAATACCCCAATATCAGCAAAAACTTGAAATACTTCTGAATGATTGACCCAGGATAATAAGGCAGGGCCTAATACAATCCCAATGACTAATTTCCCTAAAACGGCTGGTTGTCCAATCATCACAGCCAAATGACCAAATACCTTTGTACTCACCAAAATAATAATGATGGTTAATAAAATCTCC
Source organism: Vagococcus penaei (assembly GCF_001998885.1). Lineage (NCBI taxonomy): Bacteria > Bacillati > Bacillota > Bacilli > Lactobacillales > Enterococcaceae > Vagococcus > Vagococcus penaei. Next base: position 1,666,101 of record NZ_CP019609.1, on the reverse strand, counting down.
ATGATTCGCCTCCCAAATATTTATGATTCCATCTACTAATCTACAAGAATTTTGTATCCTTGTAAAGATAATCACTCGCTGGTCAAATGACTAAAAATGATATTTAATATGAAGGAAACGACAAAAAATTCACAAAAAAAAATTTACGAAATGAGGTTTAGCACTCCTATTTCGTAAATTTTTTAATTAATAGCGTTCAAAATGAATAATTTTATTGATTAGAAACATAATTGGCGCTGAGATTGTCATCACGATTGCTTCACTAAGCATTAATGACCCGTAAATCGTCCAAAAAACCGGTGAGCCAATCGCTTCGTTAGAAATCAAGCATATCATAATCGCAATTAACACCATACTAAGGGTAAACACAATAATATTTACGACCATGCGTTTTTTTTCATCTTTAATCCATTTTGCTGAATAGGCAGTGATTAATAACGCAATCAGCGTTTGTCCACCACCAAAGATAACATCTAAGATACCTCCTTCAGAAAATAATAAATTAAAGAGAACTACCCCAGCAACAACACCCCACAGAAGTTTTTTATTAAAGACAACAAGGTGGTTTAAACTTTCGGACACTCGAAACTGCACAGGTCCTTGCGAAACAGGTGCTACTGCTACTGTCAATATGATATAAAGTGCAGCAATCAGTCCATTAATAACGAGCAATCTTGTTTTAGATTGCGTGTAACTCTTTTCCATTTTTTCTCCTCCTCCTAGTTTTTTTAACGCAGGATGGTACGAATGAACTGCGGTTATTAGATGAATAACGTAACTATCCTACTATGTTATGTCTAATTTGTCAAAATTTTTTTAGTTTTTTAGAGAGATTACTCGTTTTTCTAGTCAATTTAGGATATGATAAACCTTAGTTAATAAAAAAGGAGTGGACCTATGCAACGCACTGAGTGGCATATTATTGTCAATGAATCTGCTGGCTCTGGCAAAGGCAAACGCGTTTTGAATAAAACACGCCATTATTTAATTAATCAACATATTCCTTTTAAAGTTTATTCAACTACGCATGCCGGTCATGAAAAAGAGATTACTCAACAACTAATTTCAACAACCTTAATTGAATGGTCTGCAAATTTAGAGCTGTTTCCGCTTTTAGTCATTATTGGTGGCGATGGAACGCTACACGAGGTTATTAATACCTTGGCAGATTATCCCAATATACCGATTGCTTATTTACCAGGTGGCTCGGGAAATGATTTTGCTAGAGGAGCAAACATCTCTCGAAGAACACTTAAAGCGTTAAAACATATTGAGGCAACAACACAACCTAAATCACTACATCTCGTGAAGGCCTACAATCAGCAAACAAAACAAAATTACTACGGAGTCAATAATCTTGGTATTGGATTAGATGCTGCTATCGTTAAACAGGCTAATTCATCACAGGCAAAAGGCAACTTAAATCGCATGCATCTTGGTGCTTTAGCCTATCTTTTTGCTTCCATAAAAGTCTTACGTGAGCAACAACCATTTCCAGTCGATGTAACATTTGACCAAAAAAAGCAATCATTCAAACGTGCCTATTTATGCACAGTCACTAATCATCCCTATTTTGGTGGTGGTGTGGCAATTGATCCAACTGCGAACGTCCTTGAACCAAAACTTAGTTTAGTAGTTGTTGAGCGCATTTCATTTATTAAAATACTTGGTTTAATTTGCCGTCTATTATTGAAGACTCATCTATCCTCACGACATGTCAATCATTTTAAGGCTTCAACTTTTGAGATTTCTACAAACGAGTCCGTCTATGGCCAAATTGATGGAGAGGAGCTCGACAAAGAAGACTTTCATTTAACCTTCTCAATCGCACAACGTTTATTTTGGCAATAAAAGAACCAGTAATTTCCTATTTATAGGCTGATTACTGGTTCTTTTTACATATAGTGATAAGGTGTTTGACCATTCATTCCAATCATTGGGTCAATCATTTCCTTTCTAACGAGCTCAAGGGTTAAAATGGTCGATGCTACTTCTTCATCAACCACCACGGTATCGGTCTCATCCAAAGCTAAACTTTCCTGAACAACCTGTTGAGCAACAGGGATTGGTGACGCTTTAGTAGAGATATCTTTCACTAGCTCTGCTTGAACTTGATGACTTTTTTCTTTATCATAAGCGGCCAAAGTCTCTTCTTCCTTGATTAGTGTCAGTTCATCAGTTTCTACTAAACGTTGAGCTAACGTTGTTTGACGAGGAACCATTTCTTTCTCAATTGCTTGTTTAAACGCGTCGTACTCACCAAGTAAAATTAGTATATCTCGACTTCTTGTGACCGCTGTATACAATAATTTCCGTTGTAACATCCGCCCGTATTGTTTTACCATGGGTAAGATAACCATTTTAAATTCGCTACCTTGGGCTTTGTGAATGGAACAAGCATAGGCTAAGGTAATTTTATTCCATTCATTCCGTTTATAAACAACTTCTGTTTCATCAAATAATAAAACTAACTCATCCACTTTATCTTCAGTTTCTTTTGCTAGATTAATCCCAACAATCTCACCAATATCACCATTAAATACATTAAATTCCGGGCTATTCACAAGATGCAAGATTTTATCGCCAATACGATAGACTTTATCTAGCCATTGGACTTCTTTACGTCCTTGAGTATCATTTCCATTTAAAATGGCTTGCATCATTTGGTTTAAATTATCAATTCCTGCTTGACCTCGATACATCGGGGCCAATACTTGGACATCTTGCTTAGAAAACCCCTTTGTTTTGGCGCGAACAACGACTTGTTCAATCACTGATTCAATTTGATTGGCATGACAAGTGATGAATGACCGATCTTTTTTATTTTCTAACAAATCGGGGGGTGTCTGACCGTTTTTAATGCCATGGGCTAGAGAAATAATTGTTGACCCATCTTCTTGACGATAAATATCTGTCAACTCATGCTTAGGAATATCCTGAATTGACAATAAATCCGTTAAAACTTGACCCGGTCCCACTGAAGGTAATTGATCTTTATCTCCTACAAAAATAACTTGCATCGATGCTGGTAACGATTTTAACAACGTATTGGCCAACCAAGTATCGACCATCGACAACTCATCCACAATCAATAAGCCACCTTCTAATTCACGAGCTTCCTCTAACGGTTCATTCTCACGACCAGTCAAACCTAACAAACGATGAATTGTACTTGCCGGCAAGCCAGTCATCTCATTCATTCGCTTCGCCGCTCGTCCAGTTGGTGCTGCAAGTAGGATTGGAAAAATATCTTGCGTATAGTCCGATGGGTCTAGTGATAAGCCATTTAATTCAGCGTAGAGAGTGACCAGACCGTTGATAACCGTTGTTTTACCAGTACCAGGTCCACCAGTTAAAATAAAAAAATGTGACATAATTGCTTGTTTCAGAGCTTCTCGTTGTGATTCACCGTATGTGATATTATACAACTGCTCAATTCGATTAATATTTTTATCGACATCTTTTTCTTTATACGGTAATTTTTTATTCTTAGTCAGTAAACGACGGAGTGATGTAGCGATTCCGACTTCTGAAAAGTATAATGATTTTTCATAAATCTTCGTCCCTTCTTGAACAATTCGACCCTCACGTGCCATCTGGATAATTTCTTCTGCGATTAGATCGGCGGGTATTTCTACCGAGCGACTTGCTTCTAACGTTGTTTGTGCCACTTGAAGTAATTGACGGGCTTCGAAATAAGTATTACCAGTTGATAAGCAGCTTTGAAATAATTCATGAATCACTGCTGCTTGAATTCTCTGGGGTGCCTTTGCCGAAATCCCCATTTGTTCCGCTAAATTATCCGCTTTTTTAAATCCTACACCCTCGATATCTTCAACTAATTGGTAAGGATTTTCTTGAATAGTTTTAAGTGTTTCTGATTTATAGTACTGGTAGATAGCAAACGCTAATTGGTTACCAAAACCATATTGATTTAAACTAATAACAGCTTGCTCCATACCATAATTTTGACGTAGTGTTTCTAGAATAACTGTCCGTTTTTTTTGATTTAAGCCAGGAACTTCTAGTAAAACATCCGGCTCTTCAATAATCCGATTCAGGGCTTCCAAACCTAACGTATCAACAATCGTTTCCGCTGTTTTTTTGCCAATCCCTGTAAATTTAGCACTCGACAAATAAGCAATAATCCCTGCCGAAGAACTGGGTTTTTCTTGTTCATAGCTATCAACTTTTAGCTGCTCACCGTATTTTGGATGTGTCACAATATCTCCATAAAAACGGTACAGTTCTTCTTCTTGAATTTGACCAAATGTTCCCGTAACGACTATCTCTTGTGCAGTGTAATTGGTATTCGTGTCTTTAACATTGACTAGCATGACTTTATAAAAATTAGTAGCATTTTCATAAAAAATCGCTTGGATTTGACCAATAAGGTACTTTTTTTCTTCCAATTCTTCTAGCACACGCGACACACTCCTTTAACTAATTTAAAAATGATACATCATTCCAACGTTCAAGCGTAAATTTTTGTTGTTGATACTCTAAAATGGTCAAACTATTATTGTCTAGCGTCCCTTGCTTTCGACTATCTACTAATGGTGTGCCGATTAATGTCTGGATACAAGCGGTAAGAGCCATGCCATGACCAACAAATAAAATATGATCGGTCTCATCAGACTGACGAACAATTGATTTTACAAACTCAGTACTACGAGCAATTAACTCAGGAAACGATTCACCGTTAAAAGCTGTCGGATCATAATCAGCCGGTGCGTGCATCATCGCCTTCATTTCAATTGGATAAGTAGCGTTAGCAATGGCAATGGCTTCACCTTCCAACTCACCAAATCCCATTTCACGTAATGGCTCAACGTAGACAACTTTAGGTTGTTCTGTCAATTCACGACAGATTTCCAAAGTTGTTGCTTCCGTACGTAATGCTGGACTTGAGTAAATAGCTGTAAACGGGACATCAGCTAGATAGCGGCCTAATTTTCGACTATCCTCAAAACTCTGAGGCAATAATGGCGAATCCCCCATACGCCCTTGTAATTGTTTTGTCTGGTTCCACTCCGTTTTACCATGGCGTGTAAAATATAATTTCACCGAATCAACCTTTCTTTTTAGCTTAATTTATCGTTTTCGTAGATATGTGTTTTTTCGAGACCAATAAAATTTTGTTGTCTCAACGCTTCATAAATCACGATAGCTGCCGTATTCGATAGATTTAACGACCGAACATGCTCATCGTTCATTGGTAAACGTAAGCAATCCGACTCATGAGCCCTCATAAATTCTTCTGGCAACCCCGTTGTTTCTTTACCAAAAATAAAATAGTGATTCCGATTATCATTATAATCGACCTCGCTATATGTTTGACGAGCAAATTTAGTAATTAGATGTAATGGTTCACCCTTAATTGACTCTAAAAAGGCATCTAAATTAGGGTAATAGTGAATATTAACATCATGCCAATAATCGAGTCCTGCACGCTTTAAATGCTTATCGTCTGTGGAAAACCCTAGTGGTTCAATTAAATGTAGTGCCGTGTTTGTTGCGGCACAAGTACGAGCAATATTTCCCGTATTTGCAGGGATTTGAGGTTCAAATAAAACAATATGATTCATCTATATTAACTTCTTTCTATCAATAATTTTATTAGTAGTTCGTCTATTTTAACATAAAAAAAAACGTATCGCCTCGGTGTCAATTCACTGCGAGTCGCTACGTTGATGGGTCGCCACCTCACCAACTTTTATCAGAACAGGAATCTGATAAAAATCGTTGAAAATGACTTTTACTCATTGTAACACTGATATGTGAAAAGAGCAACCATATTTTTGAAAACTAAGCTTTTTTAGCAATTAGAATTTTCACATCAACGGTTAATTCTTTAAAAGGGTGATTTAATGCATATTCTTTAGCCGCTTGACTTGCACCCCACATTAACGGCGACATTCCGAGCATATGCTCATAATTTTCAGATGTCACTGGGACTGTATAGGTACATCTTTTTTCATCAATTATTTTCATACTATCTTGAAATTTATTGTAAATTTTTTCATTACTATAATTTTGCTTGTCTTCTTTATCACGATAAAATAACATTCTCATTTCTTTTAAATAATTTTGTTCGGGAATAACTTTGATTACTAACCCATCATTGGTTAGGACGCGTGACATTTCATCATAATGGCTAGGTGAGAAGATATTTAGCAAACAATCGACCGATTGATTTTGAAATGGCATTGCTGTAATATCACCAACAAACCAAAAGCCATCAGACGCATAATCACTAGCCAATAAAACACCATCTTTCGATAAATCAAAGCCAATAGCAGCATCAACGTTGTCTAAACCTTTAATTAATTCAATTAAGAAGCTTCCTTCACCACACCCCATATCGACGATGACTTGGTGTTGATATTCTTTTAATATTGCTTGAAGTGTCTTAATGATTGGTTGATAAAGACCTGATTGAATCATGAAACGTCGATGTTCAAGCATTTCCTTATCGTAATCACTACTAACATGATGATCTGGAAAGTGAATTGTCCCTTTTTTTGATAAATTATACCGATGATTATTCACACAACCTAGCGACTGTACATCAACTAGCTGTAATTCCTCATGGCATTTAGGACACTCGAATAAGTCAGGTTGAGCTGCCAAAAATTCTTGGGCATATGTCATTTTTTTCTTTAGCATAGGATACCTCATTCTCTTTTAATCCATTTTATCATAACATAATTTTAACTCAGTTTTCGTCTCTTTATGATATACTGAAATAAATAAAGTGATTAAATCATTTGGAGGCTTACAACTGTGATTATTAAAGAATTTTGTGCTGAAAATTTTACACATATTCCGCGTGCTATCGCTGCTGGTGCCAATCGTATTGAGTTATGTGATAACTTGATTGTTGGTGGTACAACTGTCAGTAAAGGTGTTATGACCGCTGCTGCTGATTATTGTGCCGAAAAAAAATACCACTCATGGCATTAATTCGCCCAAGAGGTGGAAATTTTGTTTATACAGATTCCGAATTAAAAATAATGGAAACCGATATTTATGACGCAAAGCAATTAGGTGTTGACGGCGTCGTTTTTGGTTGCTTAAATGAGCGACAAACCATTGACGAAGAAGCTATGTTCATGCTTTTAGAAGCTGCTGAAGGGATGCAAGTCACTTTCCATATGGCTTTTGATGTCCTATCAAAAGATGAGCAATTCAAAGCAATCGATTGGTTAGCTAATCATCAAGTCGATCGAATTTTAACACATGGTGGTCCAAGTTCCTTTCCGATTGAGCAACACCTCGAATACATTAAAGATTTGATGTCTTATGCTAATAACCGTATCACAATTTTACCTGGTGGTGGTATCTCTTTCGAAAACGCTGATAGTATAGTCTCATTCTTAAATACCAAAGAAATTCATGGCACGCGTATTGTAAATTTAGATTTTCTTTAAACGAAACCCCTCAAACAACGGTAACTATCGTTCCGATTGCTTGAGGGGTCTCATTTTTATTGACTTTTTGTTAGTTTTAACCAACAAAAAAATTCATAAATAAGCCTGCAATATTAAAATAAATTAACACACTTGTTAAATCGCTTAACGTCGTAATAAACGGGCCACTCGCCACCGCCGGATCAAACCCCAAACGCTCCATCAACATCGGAATGAGACTACCAGCTAAGTTTGCAACAATAATCGCACAGAGCATCGCAATGCCAATGACAAACCCCAAAATAAAGTTATGCTTCCAAAAACCAACAACAATAAAAATAACTAATCCAGTAATTAAACCTGTCAGTAATCCTGTCAGTAATTCTGAGATGACTAATTTGAAAAAACTTTCATCTTTATCATCTGATACAGCCAAACGCCTAACAGCAACCGCTAGCGACTGCGTACCAGCATTTCCAGCTGTCCCCGTAATCAAAGAAATGAAAACCGCTAAAATCGAGGCTTCACTAATTAACACTTCGTAATGGTTTATTAACGTAGCAGTTGACATCCCTAAAAAAAGTAAGGTAATTAGCCATGGTAAACGTTTTGAGGAGGCTTTTAATGGGTTTTCTGTTGTTTCATCAACATTAACCCCGGCTAACCCTGAATAATCACTCGTTGCTTCGTCATCAATAACATCAATAATATCATCAACCGTAATAATCCCTAAAAGGTTGTCTTCGTAGTCAATAACTGGAACTGCTAACAAATCATAATCACGAATAACTTGAGCAACATCTTCTTGATCATCCGCAACTTTTACCGATATCACCCGCTCATTCATTAAGGTTTCAATCATCTCATCATCTTCACCCACTAACAAATCCCGTAGTGAAATAACGCCAACTAAACGTTCTAATTCATCGACAACATAAATATAATAGATAATTTCGGCATTTTTGGCTTTCTTTTTCAATAGATTCAAGGCTGATTTAATTGTTTGATTCGCAACAATCGCCACATATTCTGTAGTCATGATGGAACCAGCAGTTTCATCTTCATAATGTAGTAATTCTTTTAAGTCTAACGCTTTTTCTGAAGCCATGATACTCAAATATTGCGCTAGTGTTGGCTTATCTAATTGTTTTAAAATATCCGCCGCATTATCTGGATACATGCTCGCAAGCATCGCTGCTGCATAGCTTGGTCTCATTTCAGCCAGATATTCTTGGACATCTTCTTCCTCTTCTTCAATCATATCAAACATATCCGCTAGTTCGGTTGGTGATAAAAAACTATAAACTGTCTGACGTTCTTCATCAGACAGTGACAAATAAAACTGGCCTTGTTCATAAACATGCCAATCCAAAAAAATGTCCCTAAACTGTGAGATATCTCCTTGATGAATCAGTGATCGAAGGGCATTAAATTGCTCCTCTATTTCGATTGCTTCAGTCATATTAGAGCCTCCCTTTTTTTAATTAATCAGTCTGGCCATATCAGTTGGCAAAGGTTGTTGAATCTCAATTTTTTCTTTAGTAAATGGATGGTCAAATACTAAACGTCGACAATGCAAGGCTTGGCGAGTAATACCAAGATCACAATTCCCGTCATACATGTTGTCACCTAGTAAAGGACAACCAAGGGCCGAAAAATGGACACGGATTTGGTGTGTTCGGCCTGTATGTAGTTGAACATCGACTAAAGCGACTTGTTCTGTGCGTTGGACAAGTTGATATTCTGTTAGCGCACGTTGCCCCGTCGCAATCACCTGACGTTTAATTAAGGATGTCATATCACGACCTATTGGTAAATCAATCATCGCCATCTTTTCTAGCGTTTCTATCCGACCGCTAACTAATGCCATGTAATGTTTTTTCAAACGACCATCTTGTAACTGTTTATCTAACATAGCATGCGCGAAACCATGTTTAGCAAACAACATTAATCCAGTTGTATCACGGTCGAGCCGAGTTACAACATGAATAATTCGATTCACATAATTCTGCTGATTATAATAATATTTCACACGATTGGCCATAGTACCATTAGGATGATATTGCGCCGGAATCGATGCAACACCTGAAGGCTTATTAACCACAAGGATGTGGTCGTCCTCATACACAATATCAAGAATCGACGCATAAGGCAACATTGTCTCATGCTCTCCTTCATCGGGAATAATCACGGTGACGACATCATGAACTTGAACAAAATGTCGGACTGTCCGCTCAACACCATTGACTAATAGTGTGCCACCTTGAAATTTAATTTTAGCTAATAGTTTTTTTGAGACACCCTGTTGTCGCAAAAACGTTTTTAATAAAATTTCTTGTTCTGTTACTATCCACTCAAACTTCATCAATCGTCATCCTTCACTGTCCCAATAAAGGCATCATTCACTCGACTCCAAAAATGTGTGTGTCGATATGACACAAAATGAATACGCTTTTGTGATAAAGCAAGCTTTAAAGAACAAAGATTTCGATATTGACGAACATAATGGTCAAGATGTAACTGATAGTGGTCGTCTTGTTTTAATTCAATCGTAATCCACTCATCAGGCGCAATTATCATCGGTGAGCCTAGTGAACGGTACACTCGATTATTGATTGACGCAATCTCATTTAATTGTAGAGCATTCACTCGTGGATGGACAACTGCACCTCCAAGACTCTTGCTATAAGCAGTTGATCCCGTTGGGGTTGAGACAGATAATCCGTCACCTCGATACATTTCAAAGCAATCATCTTTAATAGCGACTTTTGCCACCATTGTTCGTACAGTATTTCTAATTGTGGCTTCATTTAAAACAGTTTGGACTTCACTTGCTGTACCATCGTTAAATGTCAGTTGTACATCAAGTAGAGGATACGACACACTCTGACCTTGATCTTCTTGTAAACTAGAAACTAAAAGTCCTAATTCGTAGTCACGCCAGTCAGTATAAAAACCTAAATGACCAGTATGGACACCAATAAATCTGACATCATCAATCAAATGATGATATTTATGAAAGGCGCTAAGCAGTGTTCCGTCGCCACCAACCGTAATCACAACTGTCGGTTGTTCTTGATTGATTGGAATTTGAGCATTAGCTAATAAGCGCATTAACTCCGCTGCAACTTCTTTTGATTTTTTCGCATGGTTTGACACTATTGCTACTTTCACTGGTCTAAATCTCCCTTCTCTTGCTCATAATCCAATCCAAATTTCCTTAACACTTTACGATAAGAGAATAATTGTTGAGCATCCTGAATTTCATTACGAATTTGTGACATTTCTTCATCAAGCAAATAAGCTGCTTCAGCAGTTCTTTTTAATCGTTGATTGATTTCTTCAGGAAATTCACCCTGGTATTTATAGTTTAAAGAATGTTCAATCGTTGCCCAAAAATTCATTGCTAACGTTCGAATTTGAATTTCCACATAAATATTTTTTTCACCAGTAATCATTTGTACTGGATATTTTAGTATTAAATGGTAAGACCGATACCCACTTGCTTTTTTATTTGTAATATAGTCACGTTCTTGCACAATCTGAAAATCATTACGTTGACGTAATAAACCAACCACTTCGTAAATATCTTCAACAAACTGACACATCACACGTAAACCAGCGATATCCTGCATGTCATCTTGCAAACGTTCTATGGGAATGCCACGTAATTTGGATTTAGTGACAATACTATCAACAGGTTTGACGCGACCTGTCACAAATTCAATTGGTGTGTGTAAGTTCTTATCTCGAAACTGTGTGCGAATACTTTTTAATTTTACTTTTAATTCAGCTACTGCCTGTTCATAGGGTTCTAAAAACAAGTCCCAATCTCGATTCATTAATTATCTCCACCTTTTTCCGTCAACTTTCAGCCTTTATTTTAACATAAGTTTTTGCAAAAAGTTAGTCACCCTCAACAGACTATTCATTGTTTTTTTCTTAAAAAAAAGTTACTCTAAACATGAGGTGATAATATGGGAAAAGAAAATGAAATTGAATTTAAAAATCTGTTAAGTAAATCTGATTATGAGCGATTAATAGAGCAATATAACGTCCCACAAGCTTTATCGATTAAACAAACAAATTATTATTTTGATACAAAAGATGCTCGATTACAGCACTCAAAAATGGGACTTAGAATTCGTCAAACGCCAACAAAGAATGAATTAACGCTCAAAATCCCTACACAGACAGAACATACATTAACTGAACTAACAGATAACTTATCAGATGAGGAAGTCGAACAATTTTTATCACACAAACTGACTAAAGATGTATCGACAGTTTTAACTTATTTAGCCAATATGGGTATTGCTCCAACTGATCTACTATCCATTGGCAATTTAATGACAGATCGCTTAGAGATAAAACTTGATAATCATCATTTACTAGTACTTGATCATAGTTTTTATTCTGATATCGAAGATTATGAGTTAGAGATGGAAGTGACTGATGAAATCACTGGCGAACAATTTTTCTTGAATTTTTTAGATCGTCATCAATTACCTAGACGTGAAGCACCAAAAAAAATTGCCAGAATGTTGCAAACCAGTCAGAAGTATTAGACAAATAGTCTGATATTTATTCACAAGTGTATTATTTTGAGATTCCTTTATCTTTTGTTATATTTTAGTTAATAATATTTGGTATTATTTAGCGTCACGAAAGTTAGGGGAGAAAGACATGATTGAAATCTACTTATTTATTAACCCACTCGACGAACGTAGTTTTAACTTAGAAAAAAAATTTTTAAACTTTATAAAAGCAGACAGTGATTGGATTCAACTACGTTGGATTCCAATCCTAAATCCACAAGTGCTTCAGCGTTATTTATTAGACAACCATTTAAACAAAAAAAATTTAATCTTTCGTAATCAACTTTTTGAACTACTTTATACAACATGCCTAGACTTCAAAGCAGTACAACTACAAGGCCAAGCCCTAGCCAAACAATTTTTAATGCAACTACAAAAAAAGATTTTATTAGAAAAAAATGATTATACTGATAATTTGATTGAACAGATTCTAAATGATTTAGGTGTTGATTTAGATGCCTTTATCGTGGATCGTCAGTCACAATTAATTATTGACTTTTTCCAAATGGATCAACAAATCGCACATGAAATGAAAGTTGAGCGTTTTTCAAGTGCCGTCATTTTTAATTATGCAACTGATGATAACTTTGGCATTTTATTGACCGATGATACACCTGATGATATTATCCAATCTTTATTAGAGCCTGATGTACAACAAATTAAACCAAACCTTGGGCCTTACTACAGTTTATTACAAAAATAAAAATCAGCCATTTAACTTGAACTGTTAAATGGCTGATTTTTTAATTTAAAACGTAGCAACTAATGCTTCTAATTCATTTAGACGTGCCTCAAAGACTTGCATTGCTTCTTCAATATAAGCAGCCTGTGTCATATCAACACCTGCTTTTTTCATCACTTCAATTGGGTAATCACTGCTACCAGCTTTTAAGAAATTAATGTATTTCTCTAAAGCTTCTGGTTCTTTTTTCACAATTTTATCAGCTAAAGCAGAAGCAGCTGAGAAACCAGTCGCATATTGATACACATAATAGTTATAGTAGAAATGAGGAATTCTTGCCCACTCATCCGCAATCTCAGGGTCACGTGCGACACTATCTCCATAATACGTTGCATTCAATTGACCATAGTAATCAGATAAGTATTCACTTGTTAATGGAATACCTTTTGCATCTTCAGTATGAATAAAATGCTCAAATTCAGCAAATTGAGTTTGACGGAAAATCGTTCCTTTCACGCCATCTAAATAATGATTTAAAATGAAGGCACGAACTTTCGGATCCTTTTCTGTTTCCAATAAATGCTCTGTTAAAATATTTTCATTTGTTGTTGACGCGATTTCAGCTAAGAAAATTGAATAATCGCCGTAAACATACGGTTGCGATGAGCGTGTATAGTAACTATGAACACTATGACCTAACTCATGTACCAACGTATAAAGGTGATTAATACTGTCATGCCAGTTTAATAAAATGTATGGTTTGGTATCATAGCTTCCTGATGAATACGCCCCACTGCGTTTTCCTTTGTTTTCAATCACATCAATCCAACGGTCTTTAAATGACTCTTTTAAGATTGACCCGTATTCTTCTCCTAAAGGTGCTAATGCTTCTAAAGTTTTTTCTTTCGCTTCGTCGTATGTGTATTTGATTGGTGCATCACCTAAAACTGGAGTGTATAAATCATACATATGTAATTCATCAACGGCTAGTAATTTTTTACGTAACGCCACATAGCGATGTAGTAATGGTAGATTTTTGTGAACAACATCTAATAACGTGTCATATACTGCTTCCGGAATATGATTATTGCTAAGAGCTGCTTCACGTGCCGAAGAATACTTTCTCACTTTGGCACTAAAATTATGTTTTTTAACATGTGAACCTAATGTGCTAGCAAATGTATTGCGGAATTGATGATACACACTATATAAGCCTTCAAACGCATCTTTACGGACTTGACGATTCGTACTTTCCATTAATTGACCGTAGACACCACTTGATAATTCGACTTTATCGCCGTTGTCATCTGTTACAACTGGAAAGACTAAATCCGCATTATTTAAAATAGAGAAAGTATTACTTGATGCGTCAAAAATTTCACTCGCACCAGCCAATAATTCTTCTTCTGACGATGATAAGACATGTGCGCGATTATCTGTCATTTGCTTAACAAAGTAACGATAGACACTTAATGCATCATTATCAGCAAAATAACCATCAATCATATCATCTGATAAAGTTAAGACTTCTGGTTGAAACCAAGCAACTGCTTCACCAGCTTGAGCAGCTAACGTACTCGCTTTAGCGTAAAGTGTTTGATACTCTGTATTTGCTGTATCTTGGTCATTTTTAAGATGTGAATACACATAGATTTTTTCAACCTGACGATAGACGTCTAAAACGTACTCAATGGCTTTTAAAAAGGCATCTGCTCCGTCTTTTAATGTATGTTGATAATTTTTTGCTTGATTAATCAAGTCAGTTGTTTCTTTGAATGCTGCCTCAACATCTGATTCTTGTTTAAAAATATACGTTAAATCCCATGTTTTTTCTTCAGGTAGGTCTTGACGATTTGGTAATGATTTTGCTTCTGTCATAAAGTAGTACCCCTCTCATCATTCTAATTTAATCTGACTATATCATATCATATTCTCATTATTATGAAATAATTAAAACACTATTTTTCGCTATTAATCACATTTTATTATTTTAATTATTAGAAAAGTAATAAAACTATGATAAATATATCGCAACTAAAAGACGTTGTTAATTGTCAAAAAAGTTATAGGTGGCTACTGGATAGCTATTCTCCAAGATATTCCCAAGTTGCTTGTGATTCTTGGTATTGAATCATGTCTTGTTGCCCTAAAATTAAGCAATAACTCATAACAACTTGTTCCAGCAATCGATAAGGCTGAATCAACGTTGCTTGATTAGCTACTTGTCGGATTAATGGTAAAGACATCAGACTAGTCACTAATTGAGCGACTGTCCCTTTACCCACTCTCCTCATATAAACTAAACTTTCATAACGGATAATTAACTCCGTTTCACCAAAAATAACATGCGTTAAATCGGGGACCATTAAATAATTAGGTAGTGTTCGAAGATTTAATCCCCGTTCATAAAAATATGCTTGAAGCACCATTATCGAGGACTCCTTTTTAGTTAAACGTTGGTTCCAGTTAGTCCTGCGATAACAGGCATCCCCTAATGGGCCATGTGTGGTTTTTAAGAGCAGATAATTTAAGTGCGGTGCTTTTAATAAAGATACCAAACTCTCTTCTTTTAAAGACCAACTAGCTTCTTGATAAGTCAAATGACCATGACAGTATCGAATATAATAAACCAGTTTTAATTCTAGCGTTAAAACGTCGACACCCCATAAATAAAAACCTAACGTGTTAGATAATCTTAGACAGTGAATTTGTAATGTCGATAGTTTTTTTAATGGGCGTCTGACAAATAACTCTCGCCCTAACAACCAACAAACATAATAACCATGTCGCTGATAGGTTTGCGAACGTTCAATAAAACGTGACAACGCTAATTGACTGCATTGAAATTCAATGGCAATTTTGGGAACAATCAGTACATCAGGCCGTTGATTTAACGTTGGTAAATATGCTTCTAATTGATACTCATGTTGATAATGACGACAATTTTGAGCAATGATGGCTTTACCAGTTAGATGCTCCTGACTTTCACTTTCGGCAAAACTATCACAGTGTTGTTTAGACTTATGGGCAAAATGCGACATTAACTGCGAACCATTTTTTAAACATAGCAAAGACCCGCAGCAACAACAGTACCATTTCTTATCTCGTAATAATTCAATATCCTTTTTTTTCATTTGCGTCAAATCAACTAATTCACCATCTTGACCTTTACCTAGTAACATCAATCTCACCCTTTCAATTAAAAGTTTCGCTAAATTTGGCTAAAAATACTTGAAATCCCAAACCTTCTACCGGATACTTAATATCATAAAAGAAAGACGTAAAGTGAGGAGTCGCTATGTACCATGTATTAAAAGAAAAAATCATTGCTGCTAGTCAAGACATTGGCATCGATAAAATCGGCTTTACAACAGCTGATCCTTTTGACCATTTGAAAGATAGCTTGGAAGAACAAAAAGCCAATGGTCATACGACGGGATTCGAACACCCTATTATTGACGAACGACTTTACCCTGAATTGATTTTTGATCAACCACAGTCAATTATTTCAATTGCTCTCGCATATCCGACACGTGCCAAAAATCGGCCGCAAGCCATTCGTGGTGAAAAAAGAGGACGTTTTGCCCGAGCATCATGGGGCACAGACTATCATCATATTTTACGTGACCGTCTAGACAAGTTAATGGCCTTTATTAGAGAAGCCTGTGATAACGATGAGTCAATTACCTTTAAACCAATGGTCGATACGGGGGAATTAATCGATGTGGCCGTTGCCCAAAGAGCAGGACTCGGATTTATCGGCAAGAATGGGCTACTAATCACAGAAGAATTTGGTTCGTATGTCTATCTAGGTGAGATTATTACCAATATTCCGTTTGAACCGGATACTCCAATTGCTAACCAATGTGGAGACTGTACGAAATGTATTGATTTTTGTCCAACCTCTGCTCTACTAGGTGATGGACGAATGAATGCAACTAAATGTTTATCTTATCAAACTCAGACAAAAGGCTTTATGCCTAAAGAATACCGACCTAAAATTAGAACGATTATCTATGGATGCGATATTTGCCAGGAAGTTTGTCCGTTTAATAAGGGTAAAGACTTTCATTTCCACCCCGAAATGGAACCTGATCCTGATATCACTCAGCCTTTACTGAAACCACTCTTAACTATTTCAAATAAGGAGTTTAAACAACGCTTTGGGACACTCGCTGGTTCATGGCGGGGTAAAAAACCGATTCAGCGTAATGCTATTATCGCTTTAGCCAATGCGAGAGATAAAACTTGTTTACCAAATTTGCTTCAATGTATTGAGCAAGACCCACGTCCAGTTATTCGTGGGACAGCTGCCTGGGCATTAAGCCAAATTGCACCAACGAATCAAGAAGTGAAAAATTTTTTAGAAGACTATTTAGCTAAAGAAACCGATGATGACGCACAAATTGAATTTTTGGATGCTATTGCGCATATGAACGAACAAATAATACTCACCAAACAAAACAAAAGCTAGCGAGGCAGACTATCTCATCTCCCTCACTAGCTTTTTTAATCATCAAATGCTTCTAATGCTAATGATGCTTCTTCCCATTGTTCAAGCAACTTATCTTGTTCACTATAGTGTGTCTCCAACTCTTGATTTAATTTTTGTAAACCAACATGGTCTTCAATATACTCAGGTTTCTCCATCTCTACTTGCAGTATCTCAATCTGAGTTTCAAGAGCTTGCATCGCTTCTTCAATCGTCGCAACTTGACGTTCTAATTGACGACGTTCCCTTTGTTTCTTCTTATCTAGTTCAAAATTTTTCTTTGTATCAGTAGCTTGCTCCATAGACTCTTGTACATCATTAGCCAATAAAGCTGCCACATGTTCTTCTTCCAATTTTTTTTCCACATAATAGTCATAATCACCATGATATAAAGTACTACCCTCTGGTGACAACTCTAAAACACTCGTTGCAATACGATTAATAAAGTAGCGGTCATGCGACACAAAAAGCAATGTACCATCATAGTCAATCAGAGCGTCTTCTAAAACTTCCTTGCTATCAATATCTAAATGGTTCGTCGGCTCATCTAATATCAAGAAGTTATCGCGATGCATGGACAACTTCGCCAATGCAACACGTGCTTTTTCTCCCCCACTTAAAAGTGGAATTGTCTTTTTAACATCTTCACCTGAAAATAAAAAACTACCTAGAATCGTCCGAATATCCTTTTCTGGCGTTGTACGATGTTCGCTCCATAATTCTTCAAGAACGGTTTGATTAGAATGCAGATTGGCTTGTTCTTGGTCATAATAGCCAATATCTACATGATGACCTAACTTCATCCCACCTTGCAAGAAAGGTATTTGTGCCATAATTGATTTTAATAAGGTTGACTTACCAACACCATTAGGTCCAACTAATGCCACTGCCTCTTGCTTACGAATCTGAAAATCAACTGGCTCAGATAAAATCTGATCAGCCTCATATCCTATTGCCGCGTGTTCAACAAAGAGTACTTCTTTTCCAGAAGGACGATTTGAACTAAAATGAAACGTTGCTGACTTATCATCACCAATTGGCTTATCGATTCGCTCCATTTTTTCTAATTGTTTACGTCGGCTTTGTGCACGTTTTGTCGTTGATGCCCGAACTAGATTACGCGCCACAAAATCTTCTAATTTAGCAATTTCAGCTTGTTGCTTATCAAATTCTCGCCATTCTTGCTCTAGACGTTCGGCTTTTTGATCTAAATAGCGACTATAATTACCTTTGTAATGCCACATTTTTCGACGACTAATTTCATATACTTCCGTAACTATTTTATCCAAGAAATAGCGATCATGTGACACAATTAATAATGCACCACGATAATTTTGCAGATAATTTTCTAGCCAACTTAATGTTTCAATATCTAAATGGTTCGTTGGCTCATCCAAAATCAATAACTCTGGACGCTCTAATAACAATCGAGCAAGTGCTAAACGTGTTTTTTGCCCACCTGATAGTGTACTAACAACCCGGTCATAAAAGTCTGTTTTAAAGTTAAATCCGTGTAATACTGACTTTATTTCTGATTCATAACCATAGCCATTAACCTGATCAAAAGCATGTTGCAAAGTTGAATATTGATTTAACAACTGCTCATATTTCACTTCATCGATTGCCTCTTGGCTGGAATAATCAGCAATCTCTTGCTCTTTTTGCCGCAATTGTTTTTCCATTTGACGGACATCATCAAAGACAGTCAACATTTCTTCCCAAACCGTTTTGCCAGATTCTAATCCTGTATGTTGATCCAAATAGCCTATTGTTAATTGTTTTGTTTTAGAGACTGTTCCTAAATCAGGTTCTTCAATCCCTGCTAAAATTTTTAATAAAGTTGACTTACCTGTACCATTACGTCCAACTAAGGCAATCCGACTACGATCTTGAACTTCTAATTGAACATTCTCAAATAACACGTCATCTCCAAAGAGCCTCGCTACTTGGCTTGCTTGTAATAAAATCATTATTTTCTCCACCTTTAATATTCTCAGCTTAGTTTATCATATTTTACCTAATTTTAGGAAAACCTTTCTTGTTAGTTAGTATGCAAGCGTGAGCATCTAGGTTGCTTTTCTCTTATACTAAGGGTATTCTTATAAAGTGAATGTATGAATATGTTAGATTAATTAATCTGTACTCATAAATTAAATTTAAAAGGAGGAAAATCGAATGAAAGAAATGTCGATCCCAAAGGCTACCGCTAGACGACTTCCTTTGTACTATCGCTATTTAAAATTTTTATTTGATTCAGGCAAGCAAAAAGTGTCATCTACCGAATTAAGTGACGCTGTAAAAGTAGATAGTGCGACAATCCGTCGTGACTTCTCATATTTTGGAGAATTAGGAAAACGCGGGTATGGTTACGATGTGGAAAGTTTAATGAATTTCTTTGGAAAAACATTAAATGAAGATATCTTAACGAATGTTGCATTAATCGGTGTTGGTAACTTAGGCCATGCTTTATTAAATTACCGTTTCCACCAAAGTGATAGCATCCGAATTAGCGCTGCTTTCGATGTCAATCCTGATATTGTTGGTCGTATCTTAGATGGTGTTCCTGTGTATTCAGCTGACGAGATGGTTGAACAAATTAAAGCTCAACATATTGATGTCGCTATTTTGACGGTACCATTAGAAGTGGCACAACAAAATGTTGATAAGCTAGTCGAAGCCGGCGTTAAAGGGATAATGAACTTTACACCTGTTCGTATTAATACACCTGATGATGTAATGGTACAGAATGTCGACTTGACTAATGAAATGCAAACATTGATTTATTTCTTATCACACTACAATGATAATAGTGATGCACAAGAATAAAAAAACGCTACTGTCCTCGTGACAGTAGCGTTTTTTTTTAAGAAAATAATTGTAAGCAGACGACCAATGTATTCATACCGGCATGCGTAATAATAGCACTCCAAATTGAGTTTGTCCGCTGATAGATAATAAAAAATAATAAACCTAACCCGCCATATACTAACCAATGACCATCATTATGCATAATTGCAAATAAAAATGAACTAATGCCTGCCGCTAACCAAATTGGCATTCTTTGCCCAAGCCAATTAGTCAAGCTGAATCGAAAGACTAATTCTTCCATAATTGGCCCTGCAATACTGACAGCAATAATATAAAGTGGTGCTTGCTTGACTAACGCCATTATTGTTTGAGTATTTTGTGACTCAATTGGTTGATTAAATAACTGACTATCAAGCTGTGTCAAAACGCCTTGCAAAATTAAGCTCAAAAAAATACCACTAACACCGACTACAATAATTTTCATACGGCTAACTTGTTTTTTTGATTCTGAAAGTGTTCCCTGTTTTGAGGACTTTTTGTATAACCAAATCAAAACAGTCGCTCCTACTAGATAAGTTAGTGCTGTCCCATTTAACACGATATTTCTTGTTTGTCCAAGTACTTGAAACAATAATGGGCTATTTAAAACAGCCAAAAAAATAAAAATTGTCCAAATAGTATTCCGATTAAGTGTCACGTCATCACCCTCATTGTTTAATTGCGTTAAGAATACCATAATTTCGGTAACTTAGAAATTTTTATCATCAAATTACTTGCAAAGTAAAGCTAAACTAGGTATTATAAAAGAGGATTTAGCAGTTAAACTTTTAGACTGCTAAAAAATAAATTTATAAAATTTGTGGAGGGATATATCGTGTTAAAACCATTAGGAGATCGTGTTATCATTTCAGTTAAAGAAGAAGAAGAAAAAACAGCTAGTGGCTTTGTTTTGACTCCTGCTTCTAAAGAAAAATCTCAATCTGGCGAAATTATCGCTGTTGGTGAAGGTCGTACCCTTGACAATGGGACTAAATTACCAGTTTCTGTGTCTGTAGGACAAACAGTCATGTTTGAAAAATATGCAGGTCAAGAAGTAAAATATGACGGACAAGAATTTTTAATTGTTCACGAAAAAGATATTATCGCAATCGTTGAATAAACAAAGATCAACTAATTAAATCAAATAAAAAAATAATTTATGAGGTGACAAAAAATGGCTAAAGATATTAAATTTTCAGAAGATGCACGTAGCGCAATGATGCGTGGTGTGGATACACTAGCAAATATTGTAAAAGTAACTTTAGGACCTAAAGGACGTAACGTTGTTTTAGATAAATCATTTGGTTCTCCTTTAATTACAAATGACGGCGTAACAATCGCTAAAGAAGTTGAATTAGAAGATCGTTTTGAAAATATGGGTGCTCAGTTAGTTGCTGAAGTAGCATCAAAAACAAATGATATTGCTGGTGACGGAACAACAACAGCAACTGTTTTAACTCAAGCTATTGTACGTGAAGGCTTAAAAAACGTGACTGCTGGCGCAAATCCAATTGGTATTCGTCGTGGTATCGAATTAGCAACTAAAAAAGCTGTTGAGGAACTACACAACTTATCTAAAAAAGTTGATTCAAAAGAAGCTATCGCTCAAGTAGCTGCTGTATCTTCTGGTAGTGAAACAATTGGCCAATTAATTTCTGAAGCAATGGAAAAAGTTGGTAATGATGGCGTAATTACAATTGAAGAATCAAAAGGAATTGAAACAGAATTAGACGTTGTAGAAGGTATGCAATTTGATCGTGGTTATTTATCACAATATATGGTTACTGACAACGATAAAATGGAAGCTGTATTAGAAAATCCTTATATCCTAATTACTGATAAAAAAATCTCAAACATTCAAGATATTTTACCTTTACTAGAACAAATTCTACAACAAGGTAAACCATTATTAATTATCGCTGATGACGTTGATGGGGAAGCTTTACCAACTTTAGTATTAAATAAAATTCGTGGTACATTTAACGTAGCTGCTGTTAAAGCACCTGGTTTCGGTGACCGTCGTAAAGAAATGTTACAAGATATTGCTGTTCTAACTGGTGGTACAGTAATCACTGAAGAATTAGGTTTAGATTTAAAAGATACAACCATTGAATCTTTAGGTACTGCTAGCAAAGTTGTTATTGATAAAGATAGCACAACTATTGTTGAAGGTGGCGGTAACTCTCAAGCTATCGCTGAACGTGTATCACTCATTCGTTCACACATTGCTGAAACAACTTCAGACTTTGATCGTGAAAAATTACAAGAACGTCTAGCTAAGTTATCTGGAGGGGTGGCAGTTGTTAAAGTTGGTGCCGCAACTGAAACAGAATTAAAAGAATTGAAACTACGCATTGAAGATGCTTTAAATGCAACTCGTGCTGCTGTTGAAGAAGGTATTGTCCCTGGTGGTGGTACTGCGTTTGTTAATGTCTTATCACATCTAGATGATATTGAAGCTGAGGGTGATGAAGCAACTGGTGTAAGCATCGTCTTACGTGCATTAGAAGAACCTGTTCGCCAAATTGCTGAAAATGCCGGCTTAGAAGGATCAGTCATTGTTGATAAATTAAAACGTGAAAAAGCTGGTATTGGTTATAATGCACGTACAAATGAATGGGTAGATATGATTACTGCTGGAATAGTTGATCCTACAAAAGTAACTCGCTCAGCTCTACAAAATGCTGCAAGTGTCGCTGCTTTATTATTAACAACTGAAGGTGTTATTGCAGATCGACCTGAAAAAGATGCCCCAGGAATGCCTGGCGGTATGGACCCATCAATGATGGGCGGTATGATGTAGTCAAGTAACAAGACTCACTTATGATAATTTTAACCCCGTTTAAGAATTCTTCTTAAACGGGGTTTTTCTATGATTTGTTAGAAATTTACTCAACGATAAAAAAGAAAGCCGGTAGACCGAATATAACCAATCCACTAACCTTTTTATCTTTAGTGATTATTATTGTTGTGATATACAGCTAACGCCGCTTGTACACCCTGTCCAATATTAATCGGAACATTGAAATAAATAAGTGTCGCTTCCAGTGCTGATAAAACATGTAATACATTTTCTTGACGGCTACTAAAGCCCATGTTACCAATTCGCCAAACTTTTCCTGCTAACGGTCCAAATGATGACGCAATCTCAACACCAAAATCATTTAGCAACATATTTCTAACATCTTCACCATCTACATTTTTAGGAATGATAATTGGTGTTACGGTTGGTGTTTTCGTCGCTAATTCACCATAGATTGCTAATCCCATTGCCTTAAGTCCAGCTAAAATTGCTGCATCATTTAAGGCATGACGCGCTGCTCGTTCAGCTAATCCTTCGTTACAATAGAGACGCAATCCTTCATGTAATGCATATACCATACTTGTTGCCTCGGTATGATGATTAATCCGTTCTGGACTCCAATAGCGTTGCAATTGGGTTAAATCAAGATAATTACTCGAAATATGATTGGCATTTCTCTGATTAGCACCAAGTCCCAGTTCTTTTTGATAACGCTGATTAATCAAGTCTGCAACCCGAGGACTATAAGTTATCAATGACATCCCTGATGGCACACTCAAGCACTTTTGCGTACCTGCAATTGCCATATCTACTCCCCATTCATCAACTTTCACTTCCACACCAGAATAAGTTGCCACCATATCAACAACTAAATAATGTCCATGTTGTTGACAATAAGCGCCAACATTTGCTAAAGGTTGCATTTGACCATTTGCTGTTTCGCCATGAATCATAGCCACAACTTTCGGCTGATGAATTTGAATCGCTTCAATAATGGTTGTTTCATCAAAAACACTATTCCATTCTTTTTCTAATAAAATAATATCTGCTTGTGCTCGTTCACAAATTTCTACTAATAAATACGCAAATCGACCATACGCTGGAATCAGCACCTTGTCTCCTGGTTCAATCATAGCAATTAATGCAGCTTCTAAACCAGCACGGCTTGTACCATCAATCACAAAAGTTTGCTCATTTTTCGTCTGAAAAGTCGTCCGTAGCATTTCTTGAATCTCGTCCATAATTGTTAAAAAGGCTGGATCAAATTGACCTAAAATCGGTGTTCCCATTGCTCTTAGGACCGAAGGATAAGCTTCAACTGGTCCAGGTGTCATTATCGTTCTTATTGGATGATTAAATGGTTGTCTCATGATTATCTCTCCTTTAATATACATCTATTATCCATCAAATATAGTAAAAAGTTAACCTGATAAATCTGATAAAAAAATTTTTTCGTTGTGCATTTTGCACAAAGCGTGTTAGTTTACTACTTTTTGGTTATTAAAACCGATATAATGGTATTGAGTAAGGGAGGATCTTACATGAAAACATTAAAAACCATCTTATCAATTCCAAGATTTTCAGATTTGCGCTTATTAACAACTAATACTCTTAACGATACTATTGTGACAAATGTAGAAATCACTGAAACCCCTGATATTGCTAAATTTGTTTCTAGCCATACACTTATACTAACAACCGCAATGTATTACAAATCGAAAATTAATGAACTCACTTTTTTAATCGACTCATTAATCAATGTAAATTGTTCTGGTATCTGTATTAAAACTGGTCGTTTTATTAATAAAATACCCCAAGATATTATTGATTATGCTGCTGAAAAAGGATTGCCAATAATTGAAATCCCCTCAACTAAACCGTTGGGTGGTATTTTAAAAGACTTAAGTAGTTACTTAAACAATTCTAAAGAAGCCGAAATTAGTTACGCTCTGGATGTCCAAAAACAGTTCTCAACACTTTTATTAAATGATGCACCTTTACGGAATGTCATTAAAGAGCTTGGCAAAGCATTGCAGACACCTATTTTACTTGTCAATCCATTTATGGAACCAGTCGCGTTATCTGATAATTGGAAACAACCTGATTTAAAACCAAATGAAATTATTACTCAGTTAATTCGCCACCACTCATTTAACTATGAAAAAAATACTGAAGCTATTTTATCTGGAAATAATTCAGATCGAATTGAAACAGATGTTTATGTTATAAAGAGTCATACCTATTATCCATACTATTTAATTGTTTTGTCACCTGAAAAAATTCCTTATCCAGCATCTGAATTTGCAATTGAACAAGGATTAATGGTTCTTAGCTTCACACTCTTAAAAAACGATAAATTATATCATGCCGAAAAATTAAGAAAAAGTGATTATTTTGCGACTCTAATTGAACGTCAAAAAAAGAATGACTTTGACGAAAAGCTATGGTTAACCTATGAAACTAATTTCAATTTGGAGTTTTCTAAATTTTATCAGGTTATCTATGTAAAAGTAGAACAGAAAAATCTTGAATTACCGACCTCTAAAAAATTAGAGGAAAAAAGAAAATTAGCGTATGAATGGTTGGACGCTAAAGTCGAGCCTTATCTTCCAAAATCAATTGTATTTTTGGATAGAGCTAAAAATGGGACGCTTATTTTGATACAACAACCTGTCGAAGAAAGTAAATTAATCAGTATTCTGACAACACTTAATCAAGAGCTAAAATTAAAAACGGGAATTTCATTGCTTTTCAGCTGTGGTCGAGCCTATTCACATCTTGATGACCTATCAAAATCATTAACGGAAGCTGAAATCGTGATGAAAGATGCTATTACTAAAGGGACCAATAATAACATTACTATTTATCAACCAAAAGGTCTTCATTTATTATTAGATAGTATCGATAAAGACGAAGCCAATTATTTTTGTCTAGATACCTTAAAAACACTAACACATCCACAATCTGAAATGACCATGGAATTACGTAGAACATTAAAATGCTTTTTAGAAAACCAATGTGAATTCACAAAAACGGCAAATAAATTATTTATTCATCGAAATACCGTCAAATATCGAATTGATAATATTGAAGAAATTATTGGTGAAAAGATTGATACGCCAGAAAATAGTTTTAAATTACGTCTAGCTATTGAATTATCAGAATTAGATTAAGTTATATACAAGGAGTTTAATACTATGAAATTAGATAAATATTATACAAAAATTCACGGTGTCGATGTTGGTGCAACAATCTTTTTAGCACCTAATCGAGCGCTTGCTGATACACAGCCAACACTGTTTTATTTCCATGGTGGTGGTCTAATTTATGGTAGTCGTCTTGATTTACCACAAACTTACTTAAATCAATTACAAGCTGCTGGATTTGACTTAATTGCACTTGATTATCCTCTGATCCCAGAATGTCACTTAGATACCATTTTAAACTGTCTTATTTCTGGAATTAATTGGGGATTAGATGAACTGCAAACTCTGACATATAAGAAAAAAAACAACTATCTATTATTCGGTCGTTCAGCCGGTGCTTATTTAGCCCTCCTACTAAGTAGTTCACTCTATCAAGAACGACTTGATAGAAAACCATGTGGTGTTATTTCTTTTTACGGTTACTATTCATTATTAGATCGTGGCTTACTGTCACCAAGTTACTATTACCAGCAATATCCTACCTTACCTGATCAAATGATTTTACCATTAATTAAAAAAGAGCCCATCACTTCAGCTCCAATAGAGCAACGATTTCCACTTTATTTAGCTTATCGACAAACTGGAAAATGGGTGACTAATATTTTAGGTCCCAATTTAAATGCTACTGATTTTAGTTTAACTGATGACCAATTGGTAACACTTCCACCAGTATTTATTGCTGCCAGTACTGGTGATCAAGACGTCCCATTCCATTATTCAAAAGAACTTCACGATAAATTGCCAAACAGTCAATTTTATCAAGTGAATCAATTACCACATGATTTTGATCGAGATACGACTAACCCTGTTGGAAAAGATGCCTATCAAGCAATGATTAATTGGATAAATACACATGTATCATAAAAAAAGACGTTCATCATGCTAGTAATCATCAGCATGATGAACGTCTTTTTTGAGTTGAAACCTGTCACCTATAATTAAATTAATCTAACAAACTATTTTTAACCAACTACACGTGTACCTGCTCGACCTTCTAGTGCTTCAAGCGCATCATTTAATGAGCAAATAATCGCTGTTTTCCCTTGCTTAGCAAAATCAATACAAGCAGCCATTTTAGGCCCCATACTGCCATCTGAAAAATGTCCAGCATCGTAATAACTTTGAGCTTTTTCAACAGATAACTCGGTTAAACTCTCTTGATTTGGTTGACCATAATTAATATATACATTCGATACATCCGTTAAAATCATTAACACGTCTGCATCCACATCTTTCGATAACCGTAAAGCTGAGGAATCTTTATCAATTACAGCGGCTACACCTGATAATTGGCCAAATGCATCCCGAACCACTGGAATTCCTCCTCCACCAGTAGATATAACTAAGAATCCATGAGACATCATCATTTTAATTACATCTACTTCAACAATTGCTTTTGGCTCAGGGGAAGCAACTAAACGACGGTAACCACGTCCAGCATCTTCTCCCATTACCCAACCTTTTTCTTTCACTAATAAGTTACTTTCTTCTTCGGTAAAAAATGACCCAATTGGTTTTGTTGGGTGGCTAAACGCCTCGTCATTTGGATCCACTTCCGTCATTGTTAATACGGTAGCCACTTGCTTATTCGGTAAAACATTTTTTAAGGCTTCTTGCATCATATACCCAATGTAGCCTTGTGACTCCGCACTACATGCTGGCAACGGTTGAACTGGAACCTCAGACTGTGCTAATTCATTCTGACGTAAAATTTGACCTACTTGTGGTCCATTTCCATGAACAATAACCACATCATGTCCAGCATTGACGACATGGGCAATACTTTTAGAACTTGCTACCACATTAGCCTGTTGGATATCAAACTCACCTGCTTGACCTGGCTGTAAAATAGCATTACCTCCTAGTGCTAGTACGACTTTCTTCCCCATAAATAGCCTCCTTAAATTGTTTTAACTGACATAATCCATAAAAAATACCAGCGATTGTATCTCGACCTGATGTGTGACCTAATTCTGATAATTCATTCAAATAATAAGTTAAACGTTCCTTATCAGAAAGATGACATAAAACTTGGCAAATAGTAGACGTAAAATAACCTTGTGTCGCTGCTTCTAAATAGGCTAACGAAATATCTGTTGTTTGCTTATCTACTAACATTTTTTTTAAAACCACATGACTATCCTGTAATAAATATGTTTCTATCGTATCCACCGCTAACAAACCAATTATAAAATCATCACCTGATGGCGTTAATCCAGTGCCTCGACCAATTAAATAATGAATAAATTCTGTATCTGGCAATTGCTTTTGTATAATAGATGAAAAATCAATGCCAGTCCCTTCTAAAAACGAATGAAAAACAGGTGAGATCTCGTGTTGACTAAGTGACTGATTAATTAACTGTTTCAGTGACGTCTGCTTTGTTTTCGCATACGTTACATCAATTGTGACTGAATCCAAAATTAATTTCCCCTGATTATACGTAATCTTGCCTTGATTAAATGCTAATTTTGCTAACTTAAAGTCTAACTCGCGTAATTGAATGCTAAATGGGCTGAGTTGCTCAGCTACATAACCAATATGGATTAATTGTCCATCAATAGCGAGGTTAAAACTTTTATCAAAAAGACTATGATACGTTAACTCATGACAACCTTCTAAGCGAGTAGTCACGAGTTCACCAACAGCACGAGCATAAATCACCTGTTTTATCATCTTACTCTGCCATACCTAACTTTTCAGCATAAGCAGTAATAGCTTTTTCAAAACAAGTAATTGGCGGACGAACTGTCCCTGCACCAATTTGTCCAATACCAGCTTTTTTATGGGCAATTCCTGTATTAATCACTGGTGTAATACCTTTATCAACAACTAAACGTGCATCGATCCCTAAACAAATCCCTCTGAAATCCCATGTTGGTACTGGGAAGTTAGGATTTTGGCTAATACAAATATCAGACATTTCATTTGACGTATTTAAGGCATCATAAAAACCGCCTGTCCCAACAAACCGAGTAACCGCAGGTGCTGCTATCATCGCCATACCACCGACACCAAAGGTTTCTGTAATTGCTGAATCCCCAATATCTGTATTGGCATCATCACTTGTATAGCCTGCAAAATAAAGCCCTTGTGGTGTGTTAACTGGACCTGTGAACCATTGGTCTCCCATACCACTAATACGGATACCAAAGTCTTTTCCATTACGACACATAGCAGTAACAACAGTACCTTCTTGAATTTGACGTGCGCCATCCATTACAGCTTTAGATGCCGCCATCATAATATTTAAGAAAAATTGGTCAGTATCGGCTAAGAAGCGTGACACTTCAGCTTTTTCTCTTTCACTGATTGGTAAAGTTGTAATAATTGGACCAACCTCTTTATAGAAAGCTAATGACGCTGCAATATTTCGTTGGTGAAACTCATCACCCATAGCAATCGCTTTAGCAACTAATACATTAATATTTAAACCTTCTTCTAATGTCTGTAGCGCTTGACTTAGCACTGGACCTAAAACATCTTTCATCCAAGTTAAGCGAGTGATAACTTCTTCAGAATAAGCACCAAAACGTAACACTGCACCGATACCTTCATTCATCGTACAGTACGCACGGTTACCATCTGCTTTATTTTCAACGACAACAACGGGCATATTACCTGATGTAATCCCACCCATAGGCCCTACTGCATCATGATGATGACAGGGATCAAAAGCAATTTTACCAGAAGACAATAATTCGCGAGCTTCTGCTTCAGTTTCTGCCCAACCTTCAAATAACACAGCACCTACGCATGATCCTTGCATTGGGTCGGTCATATTCTCCCAAGTAATTGGAGGACCTGCATGTAATAACATCTGACCTTCTAATGCTGGAATAACTGATTTTGCTGGTACTACATCTAATAAAAATGGTGCAGATTGAATAATTTTATCAATGACGGCTTGATTTGCATCGTCAATTGTTTTAAATACCATGTTCTCTCCTCCTCGTTAGTTATCAAACTGATAGTTATCTAAGAAATACAAAACCTTCTGTAAAGCAACATTTCCACCAGCTGATGGTCGCCAATCAAATTGAACCACATCGGCATGATTATCTTTAATTGATTGGGTAAAACTTTGTAACCCAACATTTATAATACGCGGATTTTTCGTAACAAGTGTCATCATCGCCTCTGAGACATCCGGTAATACGGTTAAGCTACTTTCTAATTTAGATTGAATAGCTTTATCTAAGAACGTCAATTTATGTCCTACTTGATGTAAAGCTGTTTGAATTGCTTGAACATTATTGTCACAAACGATAACACCAATATCTTCTAAGATTTGACGTTGGTCAGCCATTCCTTGCAGGTCAGCATCTGTTCCAACTAAGACAGCGACAAAGTCAACATGACGTTTTTCTTTGGTAAGCCCTTCTTTAACGTCAAGAATTGCTGGTTTTAGCGCACTCGCCATATCTGGATGGGCACCATATCCTAAAACAACATCAAAGATAACAACACCAGTTTCTGGTTGGTTAATCACTGATTTCAATTTGTTAATGCGTATTTCTGGGTCAATCATTGGATGTGGTTTGCCTTTAGTGTACATGTCATCACCCAAATCAATTACTTCATGTTCATCTGTTTTTAGTGTAAAACCTTCAGGTGCTTTTAATGCTTCTAATTCAAGAGCATCTTTCAACAAGAAGGCTGCTTCATAAGCAAGTGTTCCTCCTGAATAATACCCACGAATACCACTTCCTGTTGGTCGATTAGTTAATTCTTTCACTGGAGCTGGAGTATAAGTAATCGCTTCTCCATTGATTAATTTTACACCTAACTGAGCCGCTTCCTCTAATGTATAAGCATGATATAGCCCTTCTTCATGAGTTGTTGGTTTTGTACCTAAGAAAAGCGTCACAACTGGTTTATCAATTTTCCGTAACACATTTAAGACTTTTTCTTCTACTTCTTTAGCTGGTGGTTTTGAAATAACAATAATGACCTCTGTTTCTGGGTTAGCATTTAGCGCCACAATACTATCAATCATCGAGATGGCACCCACTTCAGTTGATAAATCACGCCCACCTGTTCCGATAGCATTTGTTACCCCTAAACCTTGACGGTGAATTAGTGTTGTTACTTCTTGAATACCAGTTCCAGATGCACCAATCACGCCAATTGAACCTTTACGGATATTGTTAGTGAAAGCTAATGGAATACCGTGAACCACACCAGTTCCACAATCTGGACCCATGACAATTAATCCTTTTTCATGTGCTTTTTCTTTTAATCGTTTTTCATCTTCAATCGCTACATTATCACTAAAGACAAAGGCGTGTAAGTTATTGTTCAGAGCTTTTTCAATTTCCAATGCTGCATATTCACCTGGTACAGAAATTAATGCAACATTAGCATCTGGGTCTTTCTTTAAAGCTTTTTCCCAAGAATCAATTGTTTCTTCAACGGTACCTCCACCATCTTGCGTACTAGTCAGCTCATCTTCAATAAGTGCTAGGACAGCTTCTTTGGCATCGTTTGAACTTACCTCGAGCATAATTACCATATCATTCGATGATGCTTCTGATAGTTCTGGCGTGTCAAATCCACTCGCTTTGAATATGTCGATATTTGATGGCGTTCCCATCATAATGGATACACGTTCTACATCATCTAATTGATTTAATTTGCTTGTTAAAAGCATCAAAACCACTGAATCTTGGTAACTATTTTTTTAATAATCGTTTGAAGCATTGTATTCCCTCCAGTAATTTATTTTTCGGCAAATGCGTCTGACTGATCGTAACGATTCGAATGAACGACGTCACTAACTAAATAGTCATAGATATCTTGTGGAATCGGAATGCCGTTTTGTTCGTAAGATTGTTGCTTAATTTCAGATAATTCTCCTGGATAATAAACTTGATCAAAACCAGTTGCTGGAGGATTATCGTGTAACTCGTCAATCATTTGCGATAAATTTTGTTTAAACGTTGTTAAATCAGTAAAGTAACTTGGATTAATTAAAATAAATAATTGACCTAAGTTTCGCCCAGATGATAAATCAGCATACATAGATGACACGTGTTTACCAAAAGGCAAGCCTAATAATGAACCTGATAAGATATCAACCATCATCATCAAACCATATCCTTTAGGTCCAGATATAGGTAATAATCCATGAACTTTATGCGGATCCGTTGTCGGCTCACCTTTCGCATTAACCGCCCATGTATTCGGAATATCTAAATTTTTACTACGAGCATCTAAAATTTTCCCCCATGCTTGAACTGTTGTTGCCATATCAAAAATAATTGGTCTCTCACTCATTGTAGGGGCGCTAAATGCAATGGGATTAGTCCCAAAATAAGGTTCAGTTCCCCCATACGGAACGGCCATTGGATCTGACTGACAAACCGTTAATGCAACTAAATCCTCTCTTGCTGCTAAGTCAACATAGTAAGATAACATACCACTATGTCCCATCTGTGACACACCAACAACTGCGACACCAGTTTCTTTTGCCATATTAACTGCATGAGTTAGTGCTTCTTTTGCTGCCACATGTCCAATCGCATTATCCGCATGGAAAACACCAGTACTTGCACCTGTTTTCTCAAATGAAAATTCAGGTTCAAGTGTTGTTCCACCTTTTGCAATTCGTTCAGCATAGTATTCCACACGCACAGCTCCATGTGAATGTACACCACGTAAGTCAGCAAATGATAAGTGCTTTGCTACTTCTGCTGCGTGGGCAACTGGCAATCCAGCTTTTTCGAGCTTAGCTTGCATCAATGCCTGTAAATCACTTCTTGATAGATGAATCATTTCTTCAGTCATTTGTTGCACACCTCCTACTTTTTATAAATCAACGTCGCGATTACAATCTTTTGAATACAAATAGCTTAGTGGTGCATTACGTCCAACTGAATAGCACGCTTGTAAATTATAAGCACCCATAAAAATGTAATCACCTTTCTTCACTGGAATCCAATGATTATCTAAGTTATACATACCTTCTCCACTTAATAACAGAGCCCCATGTTCTTGATAATGTGTTTCAATGTATCCATGTGAGCCACCTGTTGCAAAACTTAAAATATGAAAGTTCATGTCAAAGGCTAAGTCAGTTGGTAATAACGTTTGAAAATCAACGTCTGTCATATCTTCATAATTTTCTCCTACAATGTTCGCAGAATTATTGACATAGGTATCCGTACTTAGACCCTCAACTTCTTGATAACGTTTTTTATATAAGAACGTTTCTGTTGCTTGTGTGCTTTTATTTTCAAAGGTTAATTTTTTAGTCGCTGGGACATAAATATAACCACCTGTTGTTAAACTAAATGTTTCAACACCATCACTGACTTCTAGTTCACCGTCTAATACATATAGAAAAGTTTCAATGCCATTCCCACCAAAACCTGCTGTATTACCTCCGCCTGGTAAGACACGACATAAATAATCAACAAAACTTGCCCCTAATTTTGGTGTACTCATAATCGTCAATTCACAGTTTTCAAAATTTGGTAACGTATTTTTAACTAGTCCTTGTGGTGGAATAATTGCAAAATTACCACGCTCCACGATTGCTCTTGATTGTAATACATCTGTCGGATACCCTAATTCATTTGTTCGATAACCCATATTTATAGCCTTCTTTCAATAATTTAATTTTTTTAGTCTTCATATGCTAATTTATATAACGAAGCAATTAATGCTTTAACACCCTCGGTTAAATCTTCTATTTTTGTTGCTTCAGCTGGGTTAT
Source organism: Vagococcus penaei (assembly GCF_001998885.1). Lineage (NCBI taxonomy): Bacteria > Bacillati > Bacillota > Bacilli > Lactobacillales > Enterococcaceae > Vagococcus > Vagococcus penaei. The sequence continues at coordinate 1,632,341 of NZ_CP019609.1, read as the reverse complement.
GGCTAACCCCATTAATACTTGGAACAAAAAGCATCGCTGTAGGAACATGTTGAGCAAAAATTTGAGAATCATGCCCAGCACCACTATGCATCGTTAAGTAATTTAAATTAGACTCTTGGCAAGCTTGTTCTAGTACTGACACAATTTCTTCAGACATCGGTACTGGTGCTTCATTCATCCAATTATCTATTTCAATTTGTACGTCACACTCTGTGGCAATTGCTTTAAAACGTGACATCATATCATTGGTAAAATCCTCTAACACCTGACCGTCTGTATGACGACAGTCAACTGTGAAAAATGTTTTACCCGGTACAACGTTTACCGTATTAGGTGTCACAGCAATATGACCAACTGTTAAAACAAGTGGATCGCCTAATTCTTTGGCGCGGTCCATACTATCGCTGATCATTTTACTCATCGCATAAACGGTATCTTGACGATAACCCATAGGTGTCGTTCCTGCGTGATTTGATTGCCCAATCAAAGTGATATCGTAACGTTTCTGTCCTACGATATTATTCACAACTGCGACTTGTTTTTCTTTCTTTTCTAAAACATTTCCTTGTTCAATATGAATTTCAACAAAAGCTTTAATATCTTCTCTTGCTTGTTGTGACTCAGTTGGAAACGAAAAGCCAGCTTGCTCCATTGCTTCTGAGAATTGGATGCCATCTGCATCTTTCGCATACTTCAAATCATTAGGATTCACTAAACCAAAGATATTTTTACTTCCCCAAAAAGCAAAAGGGAAACGACTACCCTCTTCTTCTGCCATCGAAACAACCTCTAAAGTTCTTAACGGTGTCCCATAAGTTTCTTTTAGATAGTTAATGGCTAAATACCCTGCAACAATTCCAAATTGACCATCTAATGCACCACCGTTGACTACTGTATCAACGTGTGAGCCTGTTAAAATCGTCTCATTTGGATACTTGCTACCTTCCAAACGACCATAAAGATTTCCGACCTGATCAAAATGACTGCTTAAGCCTAACGTGGTAAATTTTTGTTTTAAGTCATGTTGAGCTTTCACCCAATTATCATCATAAAGTAGGCGAGTTGTCCCACCTTTTGAGTCTAACCCGATACTTGATAACCAAGTTACTTCTTGTTCAACTTTTTGTTGTAAGTCTGTCATGTGTTTCAACCTTCCCTTACTAATATTTGATTTTTTTGCGATTCACTAAAAAGAAGATTAGTGTTCCAATAATTAAAATACCTACTGATAAATAAAAAGCCGTAATTTTAGACCCTGTTTGGTCAGAAATCGCTCCTGTTAATGATGGCGCAATAACTGATGAACTCATTCCTAAAAAGTTAAAAACTCCTAGCGTTGTCGCTAAACCTTTTTTCGAAACATTCTCGCCTAACCAAGAAATAATGATTGGTTCAACAGCTACCTTACCAAAAAAGCCATATAAAACTAACCCAATCAATAAACCTGTTTTATTTTCACTCATTACAGTAAATGTTAGAGTAATCGCAGCCATAATCTCTAAGAAAACGACTAAACCAATTTTACGGTCACTATATTTATCCGCAAATCGACTAAAAATCAAAGCGCCTGGTACAGAAGAAATAAAAATCAATGAGGTAGCCAAACCAATTGTTGCTCCTGTAAAACCACGTTCTGTTTCTAAAAAGTTAGGTAACCAAGTGTTCACTAGATAATAAGCGTAACAAGTAGCAAAATAAACGGCATACGCTCCAAGCATTTTAGGCATAAATAATTTCTGTAATGTCATTTTTTCCTCAGTAGGAAAATTAGCAACATCGATTTTTGTCTTTTTCTCATCCTTATGAATAAATAAGAAAAAAACAATAATCATGATTATAATTGTTATTAGTGATGCGTATTCAATCACTTGCCATGGCATCTCACGCTGAGAGATAAAATAACTAGAGGCAATCATCCCAATTCCACTACCGATTGCTGTACCACAATTCACAATCGCTGTCGCTAAACTACGATGCTTCTTAGGCACATAATCATTAGTAAATGAAAACGCAACACCATAAAATGCCCCACTACCAATTCCGGCTAGAACGTTACCTAAATACATAAACTGCAATGAATTAGATGTTGCTAAAATAAGTGTTCCTAAAGCAAAAAGTGCAAATCCAGGAATTAGAATTGTTTTCTTTCCGTAACGGTCAACTAATATACCTGAAGGAATCTGCATTAGTACGTAACCTAGAAAGTAAAAACTAGAAATAGCACCAATTGCTGAATCACTTGCACCACCAAAATATGCACTTAATTGTGGATAAATCGGTGTGAGTGCTGTCCGGTTAAACCAGACAACAATCCAACCTAGTGTTGAAACAAGAACAATTTGTTTCCAATAAGGAGAGATAAGCAATCGTTTATTTTTTGTATCATTTGTCACTGTACTGATATCTCCTTTCTTTTAGAACCTACTATAAATCGAAGAAAACAGAACTGACAGTCAAGTTCTGTTTTCAAAAAAGCTATTTTTTGATGAACATTCCCACAGCTTCTTCAGTGACACCCGTTTCTTGTGAGTAAATTGTCTCACCGCGTAAAATCGTTTGAACGACTTGGGCACCAATTTCACGTCCAATATATGGACTAATTTTATTCTTGTACTCTAAATCTTCTGCTTTTAAGATGTAAGGTGCATTAGGTTTAATAAAGACAAAGTCCGCATCTTTTCCAATCGTAATTTCACCTTTATCATTTAAGTCATAGCGTTCTGCTGGACTCTTAGCGATAATTTCCGCAAAACGAGTCAAGCTCATGCCACGTTTTTGGACACCTTCATCAAACAGGACATCTACGTTATTTTGAACGCCTGAGATACCTCCCCATGCTTCAAATGCGTTTTCTTTGTCTTTTAAGTCTGGTGTACACGGAGAATGGTCAGATGTCACAAAATCTAAACCACCATTAATAACATATTCCCATAAACCATCTTGTTCTTTTTGATCACGAATTGGTGGTGAACATTTAACCACTGGTCCAATCTTATCTAACTCATCGGTTACGAAGTATAGATAGTGTGTACATGTTTCACATGTTACGTCAATTCCTTCTTGTTGTGCTTTTACTACTTCAGCCACTCCTTCTGCACAGGCAATGTGACAGATATGGATACGACAACCAGTTTCTTTGGCTAAGAAAATAGCACGACGAATTGGTTCTACTTCCGTAAAGACTGGACGTGTTGCTACATATGCTTTCAATGTTGTTTCACCATTTTGATAAGCAATTTCGCCTAATTTATCAGTGATATCTGGGTTTTCAGCATGGATTGCTAACACCTTACCCGTTTTAGCAATTTGTTTCATTCCTTCGTACAATGCATAGTCATCAACATTCATAAAGTCGCCATCAATTGTGCGATCACCACATGTTCCCATGAAACATTTATAAGCTGCAACACCGCCTTCAGCTAGCTCCTCAATTCCACCTTTAAGGTTAAATGGTACTAATCCACCAAATGATGCTACATCTGCGTATAATTTTCCTTCTCCTGCTGCATACTTGATGTCTAATGATTCTTTATCAACTGTTGCTGGAACTTGGTTCAATGGCATTTCCATAAAAGATGTAACGCCACCTTTAGCACAGGCTTTAGTACCCGTAATATAACCTTCCCATAAATCGCGATATCCACCACCAGGATCAGTAATATGAACATGTGCATCCACCATACCAGGACTAACAATTAAGCCATTGGCATCGAGTGTTTCTTTTGCTTCACCTAAGTTATTACCGATAGCGGCAATTTTACCGTCTTTAACAGCGATATCCGTTGTCACTTCTCCTGTTGCTAAAATCACTAAACCATTTTTAATGAGTAAATCATATAACATATTATTCCCTCCAACTATTTATTGTTTATTTTAATTAATTTTGAATACTTTGGCGCTTTAATACTAAATAGATGACAAATGATAAGCCACATCCTACAAGGAATGATAAACTTGAAATAATGTGTAAACTTGGAATAAATTGACCTAACATTGACACAACAAGAGCGATAATTGTTGCGATGTACGCTGGCTTGTTCACACCATAATACTGGTTATTCTTATTATCTTTTGTATCATCCATATAAAGTTGATTTAAATCAATTTTTTGTTTCGCTACGAAATAGTACTGTGCTAACATAACCCCAATAACTGGACCTAAAACAGCACCAATCATATTTAAGAAAGTAAAGATACTTTCTGAATTCTCCATTAATTTCCATGGCATAATAATGTAACTGATAATCCCTGCAATCACAACACCTTTACGATAGTTGATTTTTTTAGGGAATAGTGCAGCTAATTGATACGCTGCTGGCACAATATTTCCAGTGGCATTCGTTGAAATCGTTGTCATTAATAACACTACAATACATAACATCACAACTGGTAAACTATCCCACTTATTCACAATATTTAAGACATTCCACTCTTCAATTCCGTAATGAATCGAACCACCGATTAAAATAAATACACTTGAGAATGCAAAGATAACATAGGCAACAAGTAAACTAGCTGTTTGACCAAATTTTTGATCTCTTTCAGACTTAGCATTTTGTGTAAAGTCGGCTACGCTTGCACCAGGTCCTGCCCAAACGGCTAAAACAGAGTTAATAATCATAAAATAGACAAGAATTGCCGAATTATTTTGAACACTCTCAACTGGTGGTCGATATGCTAGGATATTACCGATACCACCACCAACAATGACTGCCCAAATAGCCATACCGATAAAGACGACATAGATTAATGGATTAAGAATGGCTGTAAATTTATTTAAGATTGCTCCTCCACCTAATCCAATGGCTACATTAATGGCCCAGAAAATAGTAAATGCTATCAAACCAGGTAAGCCAATTCCAAAGAAATTAAAATCGCCACCTAATGTTAAAAAGCCCGGCCAAATTTTTCCAATTAAAATCAATAATGCTAACGATGCAGTAAAGTTTTGTAAACCAAACCACGCAATTGCGGCAATAACGCCACGTAAGAACCCAGGTAATTTAGCTCCTTTATTACCATATGTTGCTCTAAGGTGCATCGAAAACGGAATACCATACTTAGCTCCTGCTTTACCATTAAAGACCATTAATGCAGCAACGGCTAAACTACTTAAAATGATAGCAAAAATAATATTGATAGGTGACAGACCTAAAAATAGGAATCCGCCTACTGCTGTGTAATTTGGAATATTATGTACTGAACCCATCCATAGGGTAAAATAATTTTTCCAACTCATGTTCCGTTTATCTTGTGTTTTTGGCAATAAATCCTCGTTGTAACCCCTTAACTTCATTTGATCAACTTCTTGTTGGGTTACATCAATACGATTATTATTGTTAAGCGAAAAATCTTCTTGCCGTACGTCCATGTTATCCTCCTCTAAACAATCTTCTTAGGCAGCTGCTGCTTATGGACTAATATTACACAAATTTTGAAACGCTTTCATCGTGACATATGACAATTAATTGTACTTTATTGTGCACTTTGAATAACTCCTTTTTTGAACATATAAATACTTGTTATACAACGTTTATTATCATCATAAATCTGCTGATATGACTAGCTGACATTAAATCATTTTAATTATTAGCTAAAATAAATGCATAATCTTCTTGATTAGTATGTGAAAATATTATTTAATTATTATGTCATAATTTTCTTATCTTTTACACATTTTAATTATTCTTTATATAAAAAAGCTAGTTAACGTGACTCACGCTAACTAGCTTCAACAAATCTATCAATCAATCATTTCTTGCGAACTGGCTTTTAAACCAACAAGCAATAAAATCACTGTCATAAAAATTAATAAATACAAGGACAATTGCCAACTATTCGTTTGGTCATGTAATAAACCAAATAAGAATGGACCAACGGCTGCTAATAAATAACCAACTGATTGTGCCATACCAGAAAGTTCCGCCGCTTGATTTGCATCTCGTGTTCTCAAGTTGAAAAATAACATTGCTAAACTGAAAGCCATACCTCCAGCCAATCCAATACTCATAATTGATAACGTAATAATTAAGGACTGAGAATTCATCAATCCAATAATTCCAAGCATAAATAAACTAAAAGTCACTAATACATAGCCACGTTGATTCGCTTTTTTTTCAGCTAAAATGGGGACAATAAAAGTGATTGGTAGCAAAGTGAATTGTAAAAGTGACAGCATACCTCCTGCTTTCGCCGCAGAAATTCCTTGACTAACTAGCATTTCTGGTAACCAAGCAACTAAGATATAAAAAATAAATGATTGTATTCCCATAAATAAAGTCACGCTCCACGCTAACTTCGAATGCCAAATCGTCGGCTTCACTTGACGTAACTCTGTTACCGTTGGACGATCAGTACGTGATAATTGTGGTAACCAACTAATAAGGGCTACCAATGCTAAAATAGCCCACAACGATAATGCGACATTCCAACGAAAACCAAAACTTTCAACTAATGGTACGCTAATTCCTGATGCAATGGCCCCACTTAAATTCATACTAACGGAAAAAATACCTGTCACTAAACCGCTCTTTTGACTGAACTCCTTTTTAATAATACTTGGAATTAGGACATTACAAATCGCAATCCCACAACCAATGATTGTTGTACCAATGAATAATGTCACAATACTTGGGATTGAGCGAATTCCCAATCCTAATATTAAAATGATTAATGCACTTAAAATTGTTCGTTCACTAGTGATTTTTTTAGCTAACTTTGGTGCAATTGGTGATACAACTGCAAAAGCTACTAAAGGAATTGTTGTGATTAAGCCCGATTGCCCACCTGACAATTCTAAATCCTGGCTAATAATTCCAATTAACGGTCCAACAGAAGTGATTGGAGCCCGCAACATACTTGAAACAAATATAATACCAACTAATAAACTAATAGTTATTTTTCTTTCCATTTTTTACCCACCCTAAACAAAAATACATAATATAATATATGATAACATATATTATATTATGTATTCCGATATTTTACAATAATTGTCAACCAAACATCCTGCTGTGTGATATTTTGATACTTATGCGCAACGCTCGCATCAAAATTGATACTATCAAATGTTTGTAAATCATAGCTTGTCTTGCCGACTGTCAATTTTAGCTGTCCTTGCATGACGGTGATAATTTCAATAGATTGTTCAAATTGTTTCGGCATTTCATAACTTGAATTAGCTTTTAGGCACACTCGAAATACGTCAAAATCTGATTCTTGATACACTGGTTGAACTAACCATCCCTGAACTAAGTCACTTAAAAAATAATGTTCATCCAATTTTGACACAGTTACTTGATGATTGGCATAGTTTAATAACTGTGACAAATTAACTTGTAGCGCCACAGATAATTTCCAAAGAACATTGATTGTTGGATTAGAACGATTATTTTCAATGTTACTAATAGTAATACCACTTACATCTGCTAACTTTGCTAGTTGCTCAATTGTTAGCTGTCTCTCTTTTCGTAATCGCCTCAGGGTCTGAGCTAACTCACTAATTAAATCATCATCTCCTTTAATCATCTAAAAACCTCCTTATCCTCTATATCTAGTAGTTAACTATTCAATGACTAGCTTAATTATAATTGATTCACATGAGGAATCCTATTGCTTTAGTGAATTCAACGAAATTAAAGACTTCTTTACAATTAACTCATGAAAAATTCACTTATTTTCATGATAATCATGCTAAAATGAAGATGGATTTATTGTCGATAAATGAAGGAGATGATCGCATGGCAAAAAATCGGGTCGTGGCTCCTTTTCTAAAGCCAATCGCCATTTTGACCATATCTGTTGGGATTTCCACTACAACAGCTGTCTTTGATAGCCAAAGCTATAAAGCACCTAAATCAAATAAAACCGAACAAACGGTATCAACAACGCAACCTTCAGATAACTTAAAAAAAGAAGAAGATCAAGTCACTGGAGACACTGGAAATCAATCAAATGATACAACTCAGCAATCAAATAATAACCGAAATAATACAGAAACAACAACTAATACGTCTGGAAGTAACACACCAGAAACAACTGGAACACAAGAAATACCTAAAAAAGATGATACGACCACTAGCAATACTAATGGAACACAAAATAATAATAATGGAAATGCTGAAAATAATGGGGATGCCTTCTTGGAAGAAGAAACCAATCAAAACAATGCCAATAAAACGACACAAAAAGAGACTCCTGACAAACAACAAAAAGAAGCAGGTGGTAACTAATGGAAGCTTTATTAGCCTTGGTTTTTACGAATATTAGCAAATTTTTAAATTATTTAAATATCAATCCGCGCTTACAAAATAAAATTTTCACAGTAGCTGGTGTTTTTCCAACACTTTATATTTTACGAATTGTTAAGGGATATTATGCTAATAAAAATTACTGGCAAAGTGCTGTTTATCTTATTATTTTTATTATCTTGATGTATTTTATCATTATTAACTTTATTTATTATTTCCGTGATAAAAAAGTTAAATGGGATGTGACTAATTTTATTGAAGATATCGTACCTGAAGATGTCACATTTAATGGTGATGCTCCAACTAATCCTGCGAGTACACCTGTCATTCATGGTGAAAAATTAGCTCTTGATTTAGTTGATGAGGCGGATATGATACTTGAAGACATTATTCAAAAACTAATTGATTCAAAACAAATTGCCCATAATGAATTATCAGTTGATACTTACTTTCTAGACAAATACACACTTATACCATACTATAAAATTCGCTATGGTGAGCTATTTATCGGGTCAAGTTACAAAGATATGCAAAAAATTGCAACAATTCACTTAAAAGAAAATGCTGATGATCTTGTACCACTTGGAGTTTTTGTTCTAGGTGGTCCTTATAAAAAAGATGGTATAATTTACAAAGAACCTTATGCTATTCAATTACGTGTAAAAGAGGCAGATAAAATCAATGCCACAGAATCAGAGCCAACCACTAGTGATACAACAATTGCAAATAATAAAAATGACACTAACGATAATCACTAAAAAAATCCTAAGTCTAAGATTAGACTTAGGATTTTTTTATATTAAGCGATATAAATAGTACGGGCGTCCAACTTTTAAATAGACAATTTCACGTTCAAGATGATTGTTGGTTTCTAGAAATTGAATATACTTTCGTACTGAAACATGCGATAACTGACTGGCTTCAGATAATTGTTGAATCGTGACCCAGTCAACTTGTTTAGCCAATAACTCGACAATACTAATCAATGTTTGGCGACTCATCCCTTTGTCTAAAGGAATAGTTTGCACCCAATCTACAACTTCTATTTGCTGATTTATTTCTTGCTTATCACGTACCAAATGGTCAATATGATCTTGTGTCAATTCAGTTGGTACAAGCTGATCGTTTGATAACCGAGTCAAATATAGTTGGATGCTCTCATTAAACCGTTCAAATGAAAATGGCTTTACTAGATAATCCAGCACACCTAAATGACGACTTTTTTTGACCGTAGCCGCACTTTTCTCAGCTGTAATTAAAATAATTTCTGTATCTAGTTCTTTTTGTCGGATAGCTGTCAATAAATCTAGTCCGTATCCGTCTGTTAATGTTAAGTCCAGCAAAATCAAATTTGGAGCTAGTGTGTCAATTAATTCTAAGCCTTCGGTATAGCTAGACGCCATGTATACATCTAATGTGTCATCAATTTTAGCTAGATAATTTTTATGAATAAAACGTACCATTGGATCGTCTTCAATAATTAATAGTTTAGTCATGTGTCCCTCCATCGTCCCCTATCACACACTCTATTTGCACCCAACCATCATTAGATTGTGTCATCTGGTACTGACTTGTTGTCTTTCTTACTAAATGCTTAAAATAAGTTGTCGCGGTTTTTTGTTGTAATAGCTGGTAGGCTTCCATATCTAACGAACACTCATAGTATAAACTAATTTGCCGTTCACGATAACTAATTCGTTGTTCAATCGTTTTTGGGAGTGATAATGTCAATAAGCTATTATTGATATAACTGTAAATACTAATAAAATCATCTTCTTGTTTTTGATTAAATCCCGTCACAGATTCTGGTAAAATATCGACGACTAAGTCAATTTTTTTAGCGACAAATTTATTGCGTTCGGTAATTAATAATGCTGCAATGTTTGGATTTCCCACTAAGATTGAGACACGTTTTTCAAATTCTTCATCCGGTGTCAAAATATCAGCAAGGTATTTCGTTAGTTCTTCGTAAGCTTCTAAGTCAACTAGTCCATAGATAACATGTAGAATATTCATAAATTCATGTGATTGATTTTGTAGTGCTAAAGCGTATTCACGTGTCCGATCGAGCTTTTCAGAAATCAACGTTAACTCCGAAATATTTTTAAAAAATAAGATATAGCCGATATGTTGTTTCTTCACTTTGATCGGTGCAACTGAGAGTAAATAATCGATGCCATCTTGTTGATAGAGTTGCTCTTTTTTATCGATTAAATTGACTCGTTGCCACTCTGTGATAAACTGACTGATATCTTGTCCAACCACTGTTGATTTATTTAAAATATCTCCATTAACAAAATAGCCGGCTTGCTTATTCATTAATAAAACCTGATTATTTAAGTTAATCACGATAATCGCATCATTAGTCTCTGTTAACATTGCTTCTCGTTCTTCAAATAAACGTGCTAGCTCACTAGGTTCTAAATCGAGTAGTTGCTTTTTTAAAAAATAAGCCGTTAAACTACCCACAAAAATACAAATCACTAATGATAGACTAACAAAGAACGTATACGCTCTTTTTGTTTCATCAATTTGCTCGGTTAAACTTGTTGTCTTACGTCCCAGTGATACAACACCAATTTGTTTTTCTTTATAAAATACGGGAACAAAAACTCTAAGGGTTTCGCCTAATGTCCCAGAACTAATCGAAATCGTTTCCTCTCCCTTTAGAGCATTTCCTTCATCGTTACCTTCAAAATGCTTACCAATTTTATCACTATTTGGATGCGTTAACCGAATGCCATCCATATCAAAGACTACAATAAAATCTAGCTTGTGAATAGTCGATACCTTAAGGGTATATTTTTGTAGTTCCTCTGAATAAGTATTTTGCTCCAAACTATCGATAACTAACGGCTCTAAGGATAGATTGTGCCCTAATGCAACAAGTTGCTGTTCCTGACGTTTCTTCACTTCACTTACGGTATGCTTCGTTAAAAGGATGTAACTAATCGTAATAACAAATAACATCGTTAACATTAATACACTTGATAAAATGACCCATAATCTAACTTTCTTTTTCATTGTTTGTTCCCTTACTCATTCTATTTTTTATCACAATTTATTATAACCTATGTATCATACTTGCATTAAGTTAAATTAATTAAAAAATATTCACAATTTAAAGCGCTACCATTATATTAATAATATAACTTAGAAGGAGTTGAATGCAATGAGTAAATTCAAAAATATTCGGATAGGTTCGGTCACATTACCTGTCTATCTGTCATTATCAGCAATTATTTTAATTACGGCAATCACACAACAATTGCCTATTAACATGTTAGGTGGTTTTGCTGTCATTTTAACATTAGGTTGGTTACTTGGTACAATAGGTGCCAATATCCCAGGTTTAAAACATTTTGGAGGCCCTGCAATTTTATCTTTATTAGTTCCATCTATTTTGGTCTTTTTTAATGTTATTAACGATAACGTCCTTGCTTCTACAGACATGTTAATGAAACAAGCAAACTTTTTATATTTCTATATTGCCTGTCTAGTTTGTGGTAGTATTCTTGGTATGAACCGTAAAATATTGGTTCAAGGACTAATGCGGATGATTATTCCAATGCTTTTAGGTATGATTTTAGCAATGGGTGTTGGAACAGGAATTGGTGTATTACTTGGATTAGATTGGCAACATACTTTGTTCTTTATTGTTACGCCAGTTTTGGCTGGTGGGATTGGTGAAGGAATTTTACCACTTTCATTAGGTTATGGTGCGATTATGGGTGTACCAAGTGAAGAATTAGTTGGTCAATTAATTCCTGCAACAATTATTGGTAACTTTTTCGCAATCGGCTTTTCGGCTGTCTTATCTCGAATCGGTGAAAAGAAACCACATTTATCTGGTAAAGGACAATTAGTAAAATTATCTGAAACTGATGATATGAAAGATGCGTTAAAAGAAGATAACTCACCAATTGATGTTAAATTGATGGGTGCTGGCGTTTTAACAGCCTGTACATTATTCATTACAGGTGGCTTGTTACAATACTTTACTGGATTTCCTGGACCAGTTCTAATGATTTTAGTTGCCGCGTTACTTAAATATATTAATATTGTTCCTGAAGAAACACAACGTGGATCAAAACAACTTTATAAATTTATTTCTGGAAACTTTACCTTCCCATTAATGGCGGGTCTTGGTATGCTTTATATTCCATTAAAAGATGTCGTTGGCATGTTAAATGCCCCTTACTTTATCGTTGTTATTAGTGTGGTTTTCACAGTTACAATGACTGGTTTCGTTGTTTCTCGTTTTATGAATATGTACCCAATTGAAGCGGCAATTATTTCATCTTGTCAAAGTGGTATGGGTGGTACTGGTGACGTAGCGATTTTAAGTACAACAAATCGAATGAACCTAATGCCTTTTGCCCAAGTTGCAACACGTTTAGGTGGAGCAATTACAGTTTTATCAATGACTGCACTTTTAAAATTTATCTTTATTTAATTAATCACTATATAGGAAGAAGGAAAAAATCATGGACGTAAAAGAATTAGCCTTAAAACAAGCACGTGAACACGGTGGAAAATTAGCTGTTACACCTACAGTAGAAATTAACAATAAAGTGGATTTGAGTATTGCTTATACACCTGGAGTGGCTGCTGTTTCGAGTGCCATCCACGAAAATAAAGAACTAGCAAAAGTCTTAACAACAAAGAAAAATACCGTAGCCGTTATCAGTGATGGTTCTGCTGTTTTAGGTTTAGGTAATATTGGACCAGAGGCTGCTATGCCAGTTATGGAAGGAAAAGCGGCTTTATTCAAAAAATTTGCGAATATTGATTCTGTACCAGTAGTTTTAGCTACACAAGATACAGAAGAAATTATCGCTGTCTGTAAAGCCATTGCACCAACTTATGGCGGAATTAACTTAGAAGATATTAGTGCCCCACGTTGTTTTGAAATCGAACGTCGTTTAATTGACGAACTAGATATCCCAGTGTTTCATGATGATCAACACGGTACCGCTATCGTTGTTTTAGCAGCATTATTCAATAGCTTAAAATTAACTGGTAAAAAAATTGAAGACATCCACGTTGTCATCAATGGTGGAGGCTCAGCTGGTTTATCGGTTGCGCGTAAATTCTTAGCTGCTGGTGTGCAACATATCAAAGTTGTGGACTTAAAAGGTATTATCAATGAAGAAACACCTGACTTAGCACCACATCATGCCGATATTGCTAAAGTAACAAACCGTGAGCATCAATCAGGAACATTAGAAGATGCTCTAGTTGGAGCAGATGTTTTTGTTGGTGTATCTGCACCAAACGTTTTACAAAAAGAATGGATTAAAACGATGGCTGAAAAACCAATTATCTTTGCAATGGCAAATCCAACACCAGAAATTTTCCCGGATGAAGCAATTGAAGGTGGCGCTTATATCGTCGGAACTGGACGAAGTGACTTCCCTAACCAAATCAATAATGTCTTAGCCTTCCCTGGTATTTTCCGTGGTGCTTTAGATTCAGGCGCTAAAAAAATTACAATTGAGATGCAAATTGCTGCTGCTCGTGGCATTGCTAGTCTGATTTCTGATGCTGACTTATCACCAACGAATATTATTCCTGATGCCTTTGAAGAAGGCGTTGCGCGTGTCGTAGCAGACAGTGTAGCGAATACTGTTGATAGTCACGACTAGACTACAGCGTAAGACTAAAAAGACCACTAACCACTAGTAAACGAGATGGTTAGTGGTCTTTTCAGTTTAAAAACTAATTTCACCTAACTTTAAACCAACTTTTTTTAGAGTAACCCACGAGTTTTCACTCCTGTTAGTTACTTTTAAGTCATTCTATTGTACAATGAAACTAACTTATCTTTTTATAGGAGTGATTAATTGATGAAAGAATTCTCTCATCCAACGTTTCCAACGATTAAAATTCGTTTATTAACTGAAAAAAATGATTTTACCACGCTAAAAAAATTCTTACTTGAAACCAAAGACTACTTTACTGATTATCAAGACAGTGAGCCAACTGATGAACAAATTTCAACTTTCTTTAACCAATTACCCCCTAAGACAGCTTTATACCAAAAAAATGTCTATGGAATTTTTGATCAAGAGACAATGATTGGGTTGATTGACTGGGTGATTGATTATCCAGAAGAAACACAATCGATTATCGGTCTATTTGCCTTACGCGCTGATTATCGAGGAATTGGTTTAGCGCAACCATTATACGAAGCTTTAGAACAAATGGCCAAAGAAACAGGCAGTAAACTTTTAGTTTTAGGCTGTCTAGAAGACAATACACATGCGTTAAATTTTTGGAAAAAGCAACAATTTACTGATGTCAAATTAATTGAATCTGCCTATGGACCAGAATGGGTATTAAAAAAAGAATTATAAAAAAACGCTAGACCGAACAAATCGGTTTAGCGTTTTTTTAATCACGAACGTCACCAGTATTAATGACCGGTTGAGTCCCTTTTTCAGTAATAATTGATACCAATAAATTATTAATAATCTGTAATTTACGGTCATCGGTAAAGCGAATATCTTGTCCTTCTTCAATTTGTTCGAGAGCCATTTGTGTCATCGAAACAGCACCTTGAACAATGGTTTGTCGAGCTGATAAAATAGCGCGTGCTTGTTGACGTTGTAACATCGCACTAGCAATTTCTGTTGCATATGCTAAATGATTCAGCCGAGTATCAATCACTTCAACACCAGCCACTGCTAACCGCTCTTCTAATTCTTTAGCTAACTCTTCAGAAACTTCGGTTGTATTACCGCGCAGCGAAATATCATCGTCTTCAAAGGTATCATACGGATATTGTGACGCAATGT
The DNA here is from genome assembly GCF_001998885.1 of Vagococcus penaei. Taxonomy (NCBI): domain Bacteria; kingdom Bacillati; phylum Bacillota; class Bacilli; order Lactobacillales; family Enterococcaceae; genus Vagococcus; species Vagococcus penaei. Next base: position 1,617,292 of record NZ_CP019609.1, on the reverse strand, counting down.
GACGAATTGCGGTTTCACTTTGAATTTCCACAAAGTCGCGGTAATTATCAACACCAAACATTGCCTTAGCTGTATCAACAACACGAAAAACAATGACTGCCGAAATTTCTACAGGATTTCCATCAAAATCGTTCACTTTCAAAACTGCACTATTAAAATTACGTACTTTTAGTGAGATGTCTATTTTACGAACTAAGGGAACCGTTATGAATAAACCATTATCTTTAATCGTTCCGATATATTTACCAAAAAATAGAATTACTTTTGCTTGATTGGGTGCTACGATTGTAATTGAACTCAAAAATAGTAGTGAAGCAAGGACAATAATAAAACCTAATAGGCTTAATAAAATCTTCATTTGACTCGTAGCATAAGCAATCAAACCGACACCACCTAAAAAAGTTAAAATCAAAATCAATAACGCCATATAGCCATTAAAATGAAATGCTTGTTTTTCTTCCAAATCGATCACTCCTTTATATGTTTATTATACCATAATTAAATAACCACTTAATAAAGTCGTAAACATCGGTTATCTAAAATAAAAAAGCAAGATGATTTAATATAATCACCTTACTTCCTACTCACTATTTTATTTTCAAGCTAGCCAATTGCTCATCAATAGCTGCAAAATCTGCACCGGCTTGAATTAAAGCAGCAGCCGTATAACTACTTTCAATAAAAGCTGTATCAAATAACGTTATTTCTTTATCCGTCATTTCCATTGCCATCTCTAAATTCATTTTAGCACTACCTAAATCATAAAATGCGAGTAGCTGAGTGGCTTCATTGTCATTAAACGCAGTCATAATTTTATCAAAACTAGTTCCCACAGCACCGTCTTCAGTCCCACCAGCAGTTGTAATTGATACATCCTTGGCTACTTCGCGAATTAAACGCTCGATACCTGCGACTACTTCTGGTACATGTGATACTAATACAACACCTAATGTCATTATTTTCTCACCCCAGCTTCTAGCATTGCTTCAAAAAAGTAGCCACTAGATACTGCTCCTGGATCTAAATGGCCTACTGAACGCTCACCTAAATATGATGCCCGACCTTTTGTTGCTTTCATTGGTTTCGTTGCTTCAGTTAATTCAGCAATATCGCTAGTAACTAATTCACCTGTTTCTAACTTTTCAACCACTGGAATCCATACATCCAGCATTGTTTTTTCGCCACGTGTCGCTTTACCACGTTTTTCAATCTCTGTCACACCTGCTGATAAGATAGTTGTTAATTCATCAGTTGTTGCGGAAGCTTTAGCCATTCCCATAAAAGCTGATCCATATAATGGACCAGACGCGCCACCGACTTTACTAATCATCGTCATTGCTGCCAACTTAAACACATCACTGACAGTCTCTGGTTGCTTTTCATTTAATGCTGCTAGCATTTCTTTGGTACCACGAGCCATATTAGCACCATGATCCCCGTCACCAATTGCACTATCTAAATCACTTAAATACGTTTGATTATCCGCAACTTTTTCTGTGAAGAGTGCTAACCATTGCATCGTTTTTTCAACATTTAACATTTTACTATTTCCTCCTTACCACGCGATTGTTTCAACTGGATAATTTAATGCTTCTAACCATTTGTCTTCTAGTTTAATCATTGTTAAGGATAAGCCAACCATATCAATTGATGTCATGTAGTCCCCTACTTTTTTGAATTCGATTGTTAAGCCTTCTTCTGCTAACAACTCTTTGACATCATTCATAAAAATAAATTGCTCCATTAACGGTGTACTACCTAAACCGTTCACTAAAACACCAAACTTATCACCAGTTTGCCATTTAAACTCATCTTTTAGTTTCATCACAATTTCCATAGTTAATTCTTTGGATGGTTGAAGTTTTTCCTTACGATAACCTGGTTCCCCATGAATACCAACACCAAATTCAATTTCATCATCAGCTAAGACAAATCCTGGACGACCAACAGCTGGTACCGTAGCACCTGATAATGCCACACCTAGCGTTTTAATATTAGAAACTAATTTATCAGCTAATGCTTTAATCTCACTAAGTGACTGCCCCATGTCGCTTGCTGCACCCAAAATTTTATGAACCAATACTGTTCCTGCCACTCCTCTACGACCTGCTGTATAGGTACTATCTTCAACTGCAATATCATCATCAACAATGACATAATCTACTGCAATATCTTCCATCTCAGCTAAATCTTTCGCCATTTCAAAATTCATCACATCTCCTGAATAATTTTTAATAATTAAGAAGACACCGGATCCTGAATCAGCTGCTTTAATACCTTCTAAAACTTGATCGGGTGTTGGTGATGTAAATACTTCACCACACACAGCAGCACTAAGCATTCCTTTACCAACAAAACCGGCATGTGCAGGCTCATGACCACTACCGCCACCACTGACTAATCCAACTTTATACTCACTAATTGCGCGTTTGGCAATCACATTAGTACCTGGCACTCGTTCCACTAAATCACTATAGGCATACGTTAAACCGTTTAACATCTCATCTAGAACATTTTCTGGTTGATTAATGATTTTTTTCATTTGGAAACCTCCAATTATTTGTTAATAACATCTTTATTATACATCGAAAAGGCTTCCTTAATCAATTTAATCCTACCAAGCGAAAAAAATAACCATATCTAGTAATCAGATATGGTTATTTCGCTAATTAATGTAAAATATGACCTTTTTTGAGACTTTCGTTAAATTTATTAAAAATCCGCTCAGCTTTTGGATAAATGAGATACCCAAAAATAAAGAAAGCAATTGTTACACAAATTAAGATTACAATGGCACCACTTGCCGTTGGCCAATAAATTCCCCCAACAGATTCTCTGAGTAATTTCACCGCATGTGTAAATGGAATATACGGATTGATTGCTCTAAAGAATGGACCAGACATCTCAATTGGGAAATTACCCGCTCCCGCCGAAATGGATAGTACTAAGATGATGATAGCTATTCCTTTACCTAAATTATCAAAAAGTGCCACCAACACATAAACCATTGTCATAAAGCACAAACCAATAACGAAAGCAAAAACTAAATTCCACACAGGATTTTTAGTGTACGTGCCTAGTAAAAATTGATTTCCCAAGATAACAATTAACGTTTGGAAGAAACCAACCGTTAAAAACGTCATCCAACGTGCTAAAAATTGTTGTCGCTTGCTATACTTAACTTTTTGCTTATCGTTGAGATAAAACTTAGTTGTAGCAATACTAGAAAATAGAATAGCACCAACCCAAATACACAATGCTGTATAAAACGGAGTACTTGCAGAGCCGTAATTAGGTACGGGATAAACACGATTCGTTTTTAAATTAACTGGTTCAGATAAAAACTTACCTTCTTTTGTAGCATCTGCTTTTAAATAACTAATGACTTCTGTTAAGTCAATATCTTTTTCACCTTTACGAATTTTATCACTGGCTTTTTCAACCGCTTTACGCAGTGCAGGCCACTCGTTATTGACCATGGTTGTCGCTAAACCTAAAGCCTCTTCTAACTTAGGTGCTTTATCATTTACTTTAGACATACCAGTTTGGATATTCTGTTCTATCCCAGGCAATTCTTCATTAATAAAATATGTTGCTGTCGCTAATTTTTGTTTGAGTAATGGGAAGTCACTACTAAAGAAATTAGCTCCTGTGTTAATACCTCCAACAATTAAATCCATATTCCCATTTAATAATGTATTAGCTGAATGAATTTCCTCTTTCACCGCAGGCAGTTCAGCTTGATATTTTTCTAAAAAGTTAATTGCTTCTTTTAATGTTCCTTGTGTACTTGACATTAAATTATCCAAACGTTCAATGAGTTGATCATCAACAATAGATTCCGTAATATTACCTGCTGATGCTAACACTTCTTGTGCTTGGCTAATTAATTGATCAACTGAACTTTGAACGCCACTAATATCAATTGCTGATGCAGCTTGATTGATAGTTGCTGCTTCATTACTAATTGCTTGTAACTCAGATTTTAAGCGGTCAGGTGATTCAACAAGTGTATCCCAATTATTTAGGACGTTAGTAACCCGTTGATTAGTTGAATCAACAACTGATTGCAAATGTTCTAAGCGACTAATAACCCCATCTAGTGCATGTGAGCCAACTAACGCTTGTAAATCATTTAATACATCAATCTCATGACTAATCATTTGACTTTGAGCAGTTAGTCTATCTGATAAACGGACTAGATGTGCCTGTACAGCTGCTAATTCTTCTGCTGATAATTGATTATTATCAATCATAGTGGCAATATCAGATGTAATTTGTGCTGTTTCACCAGAAATTATGACAATAATATTTAGTCCTGAACCAATTCCTGATGCTATATCTGGTAAACTCTCTTGGACACGTCCCAAATCATCTGATATTTGCGGAATCATCTCATTAGCCGTTGTTGCTAATTGACTGACGTCTGGTAACACTTTTTGCGCATCTTGGAGAATACCTAGTCCTTTGTTAGCCTCATCGATTGCCTGATTCATAACATTAGCAATATTATCAAAATCATTATCAATCATCTGAATCTGCCGTCCAGCATTTTCTAATTTTGGAATGTTATCTTGCACTTGGTAAACAAGCCCGCTTGCTTGTTCAATTTGCGGAATACGATTATTCAATCCAACGATTTTTTGTGTCATCTGATTAACTTCAGGTAAATAATCAACAAAATCATTCGCCAACGCTAATTTCTTGTTTAGCTCTGGCATTTTATTATTAAAATTAACTAACTCTTTTGTATAACCATCAATCACATCCAAATTGTCATCAATAGTCAAAATTTGACTCGTTAACTTTTTAATCGACGGTAAATTAGCATCTAAATCAAAGCCAATCCGATTAAAGATTGAAAATAGCGTTTGACTCAGTGTACCGATAAACTCAGATGAAATCGTTTCTTGTAATGTATTCGCACCTTTATCAGAAATCTTAGGTGCAATCGCATTAATTTTTTCATTCACACTATAAACAATTTCAGGTTTTTTAATATCACCATTGACAAAGCTCGTCAGATTTTCTGAAAAATTCTTAGGGATGTAAATCCCCGCATAATATTTTCCACTTTTCACACCATCATCTAATGCTTCTTTGCTATCAACAAATTGCCAACCTAATAAATCATTTTTCTCTAAATTTTTAATCATTTCTGTACCAATATCAACCTGCTTATCCATGACTTCAACTGGTTGATCATCTGAATAAACAGCAATTTTAATATCCCCCGTATTCGAATACGGATCCCAAAGTGCCCCGATATTAAACCAGGCATATAATGACGGAATAACCATTAAAGCTAACATTAAAATGAGCGTTAATTTATTTTGATAAATCCGTCGCCAATCTAATGCGTATAATTCAAACACCTGACTAATACGTTTTTTCATGTTTATCCCCACTTTCTATAGCGTCAGCTAACTCATTATTCCAATCGCGCATCGGTAAATCAGTATAGTCAGTGAAGACTTGTTTCATAATATCTTGCACAGATATCCTACTTAATACGTCACTCCAAGCAGCATCAGCTTTGGCAAACTGATTAGCAATGACTTGCTCACCATTTTCTGCAATATCAGTAAAATCGGTAAAAGCTTGTTCAAGTACACCTACATGTGGAAAAGAACACAGTGGTCCTTCAATAGAGGTAACAATGTCTAATAGCGTTACTTCACTTAAATCACGTTCAATGTAGAATCCACCATTTGTACCAGAGACACCAGAAATAATTTTAGCAACTACTAACTTACGTAATAATTTCTTGACATAAGACGGTGATACCGTTAGCTTTTCATAAATGGCACGTGACGAAGCCGGGGTTTCTTTTGTTTGTGTGGCTAACATCGCCATAATTGCTAATGCTTGTTCCGTGGCATTGGTCAATTTCACAGCTGTTCACTCCTTATTATCTACTTCAAAAAGCTATTATAGACTTTGAATGTCTATAAATCAAGAAAAAAGTGTAACTATCAGTAAAAAATTTTTTCTACTTATTTCATTAAAAAGCAATCGTTATATTTCATATTTTTACAGATTATAAAAAAACATACCAATCATTTATATAAATGACTAGTATGTTTTCATAAATTAAATCGAAATTGTTAAATTTAATGGGAGTAACGGAGTTTCTTTGCCCTCTAAAATATGGTCAACCAATAATTGTTGAATGTCTACTCCTTGATTTTCAGAAGCTACTGCGTCCAAATACATCCGGTACTCACCGCCGCCATTAGCACGGTAATCATTTACTGCAACTGAATAAACAGATTCATCTAGAATTTCAAGATTATTGAGTCGTAATTTTATTACACGTTCACCCTCTGGTTTAGTACAATCGAATGCATAATCTAACCCAAAATAAAAGTCATAATTATAGTGCTCAACTTTTGGGCTTAACCAGCGAGGATTAATCACTAACTCATCTTGTTTTAAAGCAAAATATGTTGCCGTTTTTTCCATTGCTTGACGTAATTGTTTACCAGTTAGCTTAACCAAGTAGAGCTGATTCTCATATGGATAATTAACTAGAATATCACGCATAGTCAACTCGCGTGCCATTGGATAGATAGTATTAAACGAACTAACAATCGCGATATCTGCCTGTGTCGCGACTTGCTCGACTGTGGCGATCAGACTAAACCATTCATTTCCATATCGTGCTACATCCAAATGGTTCATTTTAGGAATAGCTTGGTTTAGTTGACCAACAGGTGTATCTAAATAGTCTTGAACCTCTTGATTTAAATTAGTTAACTGTAAAGTCACCGATTGCTCAATACTACCAGTTGGATGATTTAACGTTGACTCAATTTGACAACCCGCTTCATTGACTGTAATAGCAATTTCAAAATAATCTTGCCCCATATTCCTTGGTTGAACAACGTAAGTTCCTTCAATATATTGACCAGGTATTTGCTGATGTTGATGACCAGTTAATAATAAATCAAATGATAGTTCCGTAGCTAATCGATAGCCAATATTTTCGGTAGTTTCTGAGATGGTTTTTTTTGTTGCCAAATCAACTTCAAAACCGCCATGATACAAACAAATTGTCACATCTACTTTAGGCGCTATCCGCTCATAAGCCGCTTTAGCCGCTACAAACGGATCAACAATGTTGACCCCTTCTAAGTTTTCAGCTTTTTCCCAAATTTGAATATATTCCGTTGTAATACCCACAATGCCAATTTTCATACCATTAGGTAATTCTTTAATTTGCTCAGGAAATAGGCAGTTTTGTTGTTCATCAAGCACATTGACGCACGAGACAGTTGCCTGTAACTCAGTTAATTGACGCTTCAATTGCTCAATACCATAATTAAAATCATGATTACCTAAGGTTACAAAATCATAGCCCATTTGATTCATGACATCAATAATTCCTGAAGCTAATCGGTTTTTTTCTGATAATAATTAACGAATGGGGAACCTTGAAACATGTCTCCACCGTCAATTATCAATGTATTTTCATCTTTTTGAACGGCATTAGCAATGGATAATAATCCCATTGGTTTCGTCTCATGGTCACTATAATCTGTCGGAAATAAATACCCATGTACATCAGACGTATAATATATTTTAGCTGTTGTCATGATTTTAACTTCCTTTCAGTAATTTCCGTCGAATCCGTGATGAAATTTGCTCTACAATAACGATTAGAACAAACAAACCAATTAAAATAGCACCTGCTTGACTCCATCGATACGCATTCATTGCAAAAATCAATGGTGCACCAATACCACCCGCACCAACAAGCCCTAAAATTGTTGCATCACGTAAATTCATATCAAAGCGATACAATAAAATTGAGAAGAAATCAGCATTTAATTGGGGGATAATCCCAAAACGGATTTTTTGGAATAACGTACTTCCAGCAGCTTCCATTGACTCTAAAATTCCTTGGTCTAAGTCTTCGATTGTTTCAGTAAACATTTTAGATACCATACCAATGGAAATCAGAGCTAATGTTAACACACCCGCTGAGGCACCGGGACCTGTTACCCGAATAAACATTAAGCCATAAACAAACGGTGGGACTGTTCGAATAGCCATAATGATAAAACGAAAAACAACTGTAACGCCTCGTGGCACAATATTTGTTGCTGATAGGAACGATAATGGAATAGCTAAAATTGCACCAATAATTGTTCCTAAAACGGCAATGGCTATTGTTTCTAATAATAAAAAGGGCACACCTTTTTTAGTTAAACCTAATAAAAACTCTGTATCTGGGTGGAAGATACCACCAAAAATATTTTTAGCAATTGTCATTCCTTCTTTGGAGACAGGTTGCATATTAATAGCTGTTGATGACCACCAGGTTAAACCAACTAACAGAATAAAAATCATTGTATAGTATAGTTTACGACTTGGTTCGTTCGCTAATTCTTCTTGTAATGATCGTTGATTCATTCTATTCACTTCCTCTTATTTTACGCCTAAGTTAAATGTTTACGTACTAATTTACTAACACTTTCAATCAACATGACCGTGATTAACAGGATAACTAAAATCATCCCGACATTAGGGTATTCACGCCAACCAATATTTTCGTTTAAAATCATCCCAATACCACCTGCACCAACATACCCTAAAATAGCTGCATATCGTACATTTCCTTCAAAATTAAATAGACAAGTTGAAATGTAAATGGGCAATAACTGTGGGATAATCGTTACGATAAACGCTTTACTACGACTACTTCCTAATGCTTCTAAAGCTTCAAAAGCTCCCATATCTGCTGTTTCAATTTGTTCAAATAATTGCTTACCAATGTAACTAAAAGAAAAAATAAAAATCGCAACTGTCCCAGCAAACGTACCTAGTCCCCATATATAAGTTGCAATTAAAGCTGTCACTAAAGTTGGCAATGTCCGCATAACAGTAAAAAGTAATCTTACGATATATACAACGACTTTATTACTTGTCATGTTTTCTGCTGCTAATATTGCAAATGGTACAGCCAACAAACTACCAAGTAATGAGCCAATAAAACTCATTTTAATTGTGTCTAATAACGGTGTCATAATGCTATCAGTATAAGAATAATTAGGTGGAAACATGGCGAACAACATCGTCCAAAATTGTTGCCCATTTTTGACAACTTTTACAAAATCAAATTGTGTCAAATATAAAGATGTCGCAATAATTAGAACTGTCACAATAATATAAATTGGCGAGCGGCTACGACTCTCTTCAATTGTCTTACCATTTGGTAACTTCCAACTAGTTGGTTTTAAAATTTGATCATACAGCTTCATCCATTTTCACCTCTTCTTTTCCGTAAATCTCATTTAGAACGTCAGGTGTCACCTCACTAACCGGTCCATCAAACACAATCCGGCCTTTTTTTAACAGCTACAATACGATCAGCATATTCAAGAGCTAATTCGACATGGTGAATATTAATTAAAACTGTTTTATTTAAATCCTGATTAATTCGTTTAAAATCTTCCATTACGCGCTCAGCTGTAACAGGGTCTAATGCAGCTACAGGTTCATCAGCTAGTAAGACATCTGGATCTTGAGCTAACGTCCGAGCTAAAGAAACACGTTGTTGTTGCCCGCCTGATAATTGATCGGTCCGAATAAATGCCTTTTCAGCAATATCTACTCGATCAAGAGCTTCTAGAGCACGCATTTTTTCTTCTTTTGTGAAGACACCACCTAATACACGTAAAAAAGACATTTCTGGTACTAATGCACTCATCACATTGCGAATAACTGAAATTCGCGGTACTAAATTATAAGATTGAAAAATCATTCCAACAGATCGTCTAAATTTTCTTAATTCTTTACCACGTAACTTTGAGACATCAACATCATTCACAGTTAGTGACCCTTCTGTAATATCAATTAGACGATTAATCGCACGAATCAACGTTGATTTCCCTGCTCCACTCGTTCCAATAATAGCAACAAATTCACCTTGTTCGATTGTTAAATTAATATTATCCAGCCCTTTTGTACCATTTGGATAAATTTTTGAGACATTTTCAAATTTTATCATTGCAAAAAACCTTTCCGTTTAATCATTTATTTGTAAATACTAAAAAATGAATAAATGGACTGAGAATCCCTCCTCAGCCCATCTACCATCATTATTTATTTAATAGATTATCGCTTATTTTGACGATTTTTTAATTAATTCTTGTGCTTTAATTTCAGAATCGTAATCAGCATTTGTTGCTTTTTGGTAGCCTTCGTGTGTATAAACTTCGATAACTTTTTTACCTTCATCTGTTTTAGACATGTTGATTAAAGCATTTTGTAACGCTTCTTTCATTGCATCATTCATTTTATCGCCATTTTTAGTAACTAAAACAGCATCATTGTAGATTGGTGGTGTTACACCAATTACACTAACTTCTTGCCAGATATCATCTTTACCATACTCTTTAGTCCATGCATCAGCAAAGTCACGACGTGCATCAGCATAAACAGGTAAAACATCAATTTGGCCAGACGCTAAACGAGCAAATCCAGAACCATAAGAATCATTTTGAACGCTTGCCTTAATATCAGAAATATTTTTATCTACGTTATCATTTAACCAAAGTGAAGGATAGATGTAACCTGCAGAAGAAGTTGTTGACGCTAATCCCCACTTCGCACTGTTTAAGTCATCCCAAGTTAATTCTTCACCAGCATTAACTTTTTTGATTAATTCTTGCCCTTTTTCAGAAGGACCAGCTAAAATTAATGAACGATAAGATGTTGCTTGTTTGTCAGTTGGCTCAGTCGGTTTTCCGTCGTTCCAATCTTTCGCTTTGTCACTATCTTTATTTAATCCAGCACGTGTTGCTGTCAAGATAACGTCAGTTCCGTCTTGGTATAAGGCATATGTTCCACCAGGTACTCCAAATCCAACATCAGCAGTACCGGATGATAAAGCTTCTCCAACAGCTTCATAGTTAGTACCAACTGTAATGTTTACCTTTTCAACATCATAGCCTTCTTTTTTCATTTCTTCTTTAACTAAATCACTTAAAGGCTCAGTTGCAGTCACAATATCAGCAGGATTTTTTGAAGGAACAAACATCACGTTTAATTCTTCAACTTTTTTATCGCCAGATTCTTTTCCTGCTTTAGAAGAAGCTGTATCACTCTTAGTATCTCCTGAAGAACATCCTGCAAGCAATGCTACCGCACCAACAGTTAAACCTAAACTCATTAATGTTTTTTTCATCTTAATAGACATACATAAACTCCTATTCGTTATGATTAATTTTGTACTTATTTTTTTGTTTTTGCACTACATTAACAGTATAACAACGTCTTGTAAAAATCAAGTTAAACGACTGTAAAAAATAACGATATAAGATTAAATTTTAATGAGATTTTTAATTTTAGAAAGTAAACTAAACAAATAATTTCTAACTAAGATAGTTAATTTTGTAAGCTTATTCATACTTTTTTAAGCGAATTAACATTCGTTTTTTTCTCATTTAATCAATATTTTAGTTTTTAATACCTTTATTTGAATTTATCACACCAAAATCCGAACTAATTTATCTATTAAAAAAATTAGTATTCGAAAAACGAATATTATTTTACCCAAAAAATAAATAACGTATTTATCAAGGCACTTACAAACAAAAATGATAATTACGTAAAGTAACTATAATCTGAAAACTGCTACTGTCTTAGATGCCTAATCTATCTAATACTTGAATAAATTACTCTTTTAGGCTAGTAAAAAAACTAAATCAAGTAAGTCTGACCTAGTTTTCAATAATTATTTATCAGTTGTTTCTGGCTCTTCTTTTTTCTCTTCTGGTTTTTCTAATAATACTTTACGCGATGCATTCACACGACCTTGTTTATCAATCTCAGTTACCTTAACCAAAATTTCATCATCCATCTTAAGTACATCTTCAACTTTATTCACACGTTCATGCGCTAATTGAGAAATATGTACTAATGCATCTTTGCCTTTGAAAAGATTAACAAATGCTCCAAATTTTTCGATGCGAACAACTTTGGCATTATATGTTTGTCCGACTTCAACATCGCGGACAAGCTCTTCAATAATTTCAATGGCACGCTTAATTTTTGCACTATCTGAATGAGCGATACTAACATTACCTTCTTGATCGATATCAATCTTAACGTCAGTTTCTTCGATAATTTTGTTGATGGTTTCGCCACCTTTACCAATAACGTTTTTGATTTTTTCAGGTTTAATCTTAATCATTTCAATCTTAGGTGCATAAGGGCTTAGCTCTTCACGAGGCGCCGCAATAGTAGCTGTTAACTCAGCTAATAATTCCATCCGTGCTTTTTTCGCTTGTGATAAAGCTTCCGTTAAGATAGCTTCAGTGATTCCTTCAATTTTGATATCCATCTGTAAGGCTGTAATACCATCTTTTGTTCCAGCTACTTTAAAGTCCATATCGCCTAAATGGTCTTCCATACCTTGAATATCAGTTAGGATTGTGTAATTATCTCCGTCCATCACTAATCCCATAGCAATACCAGCTACAGGTGCTTTTATTGGCACACCAGCATCCATTAGAGCCAAGGTTCCAGCACAGATACTTGCTTGTGATGATGAACCATTTGATTCTAAAACTTCAGCCACTAATCGGATAGTATATGGAAAGTCTGATTCACTAGGAATAACTTGCGCCAAAGCACGTTCACCTAGAGCTCCATGTCCAATTTCACGACGGCCAGGAGCACGCATAAATCCTGTTGAGCCTACACTATATTGTGGAAAATTATAGTGGTGAATAAATCGTTTGCTGTCTTCGACACCTAAACCATCAATAATTTGATGCTCACCTAAAGGCGCTAGTGTACAAGCAGATAGTGCTTGTGTTTGTCCACGTGTAAACAATCCTGAACCGTGCACTCGTGGTAATAAGCCAACTTCAGAAGCTAGAGGACGAATTTCATCAACTTTACGACCATCAGGACGAACTTTTTCCACAGTAATTAAGCGACGAACTTCACTTTTTTCCATGTCTTCTAAAATTTGATAAACTTCTTTCATTAATTTAGCAGCTTCTGGTTCTTCTGCAAATTTTTCAGCGTAAGCTTCGCTAATCTCAGCTTTTAAAGCGTCAATATTATCTTCACGAGCTAATTTTTCTTCAGTTTGAATTGCTTGTGTCATACGATTTTTATAGATGTCATTAATTTCCGCATTTAAATCAGCATCAATTTGTAGCAATTCAATCGTCATTTTCTCTTTGCCAATTTCTTGTGCAATTTTTTCTTGGAAAGCAACTAATCGTTTGATTTCTGCATGACCAAATAGTAAAGCTCCTAACATATCTTCTTCAGATACTTCTTTAGCGCCACTCTCTACCATATTAATAGCATCTTTGGTTCCAGCGACACTCAAATCAATATCAGAAACTTCTTTTTGCTCAATCGTTGGATTAATCACGTATTCACCATTAACACGACCAACTTCAACACCAGCAATTGGACCATTAAATGGAATATCAGAAACGCACAAAGCTAGAGAAGATCCTAACATCGCTGCCATTTCAGGCTGACAATCTTGTTCCACACTCATTACTGTATTAGTAATTTGAACTTCATTACGGAAGCCTTCTGCAAACATTGGACGTATTGGGCGGTCGATTAATCGCGCTGTTAACGTCGCACTTTCACTTGGACGACCTTCACGTTTAATAAAGCCTCCAGGAACTTTTCCAACAGCATACATTTTCTCTTCATAGTTAACTGTTAGCGGGAAGAAATCAACGTCTTTGGCTTGTTTGGAAGCTACAGCCGCTGTCAAAACAACAGTATCTCCATAGCGCACTAGTACCGCGCCATTTGCTTGTTTGGCTAATTGACCTATCTCAACAGATAGTGGGCGGCCACCCCAAATTGTTTCAAAGACTTTTTTTTCTGATATCATATTTGCATTCTCCTTTTATCTTTACAAAAACGCGAACGGTCTACTAAACAAATGTCAATCATTTCACAATTCAAATAACTCACATTTGGATAGTAGTATCGCTTCCACGCTCTGTATTTTCTCAATAATCTCATTTTCTCATATCTTAAACTAAAAGAAAAGCGAGATCAAAACGACCTCACTTCCTAATAATTAAATGATTAACGACGTAAGCCTAAACGTTGAATTAATTCACGGTAACGTTGAACATCAGTTTTACGTAAGTAAGCTAATAAGTTACGACGGTGACCAACTTTTTTCATTAATCCACGATATGAATGGTGGTCTTTTTTATGTACATGTGCATGATCGTTAAGTGCGTTAATATCAGCAGTTAACACAGCGATTTGTACTTCTGGAGAACCTGTATCTCCTTCATGACGTGCGTATTCTTTAATAATTTCGTTTTTGTGCTCTTTTGTAATTGCCATTTGTTTCACCTCTATAATTTATTTTTCCCTATAACTGAGAATGTCGTTGGTGATTCGACAAACCTAGTAATAGGCTGTATGATAATTTACCACACGCTAATACTTTACTTGATTTCATTGGTAAAAGCAAGATATTATTCACTAAAAACCGACATAATTATGTTTTAATTTTCAATAAAACTTTTCTTTTTATGTTCTTAATATTACAATGGTTAAGATGATTTGTGCTAAACTAAAGATAACAAGATAGAAAGGAAGTCTCACAACCATGATGATTACAATGGATGATGTGATTCGCGATGGTCACCCAACCTTACGTAAAGTTGCCAAAGAAGTCGCTGTCCCTTTAAGCGATGAGGATATTACTTTAGGTAAAAACATGTTACAATTTTTAAAAAATAGCCAAGATCCTGAATTGGCTGAAAAATATAAATTGCGAGGTGGCGTTGGTCTAGCCGCACCTCAATTAGATATTTCTAAACGAATTATTGCCTTAGAAATTCCCAATACAGAAAGTGACGACGCAGAACCAATTCTAAGTACGATTATGTATAATCCAAAAGTTTTAAGTCATTCCGTTCAACAAGCTTGTCTTGAAGAAGGTGAAGGCTGCTTATCGGTTGACAGACCCATACCAGGTTACGTCATTCGTCAAGCACGTATTACTGTTTCTTACACAGATATAAATGGCGAAACACAAAAAATTCGTTTGAAAAACTATACAGCCATTGTAGTTCAACATGAAATTGATCACTTAAATGGCGTCATGTTTTATGATCACATTAATGAAGAAAAACCATTTTATGCCTCTGACGATGTCCTTGTCTTAGGTTAATTAAAAAAACTAGCCTGTGTGGTTGATAGTAACCACACAGGCTAGTTTTTTAATCTAAATATTTAACAGATAAATCTTTGTTGAGCCATGCATAACCTAAACCAATAATTAGACCACCACCAATAAAATTTCCAACGAATGTTACAATTACATTGGTTGCTACATTGATGACTGTCAAACCTTGAATAGGGTCATTTGATGTGAAAATTGCTAAAGGAAAATAAATAAAATTAGCAATAACGTGCTCAAAACCTAAAAAAGTAAAAATTGAAATGACTAAAATAATTGCCATAATTCGACCAGCATCCCCTTTAACAACTAAAGACATCATAACCGCTAAGTTAACAATCACATTAGCGAAAATCGCTTCAATTAAGGTTTGCGGAATTGTTTTTTCCATTTTCCCTACTACAATATGTGTTAAAAAGTTATCGCTTGCTAAGCCTTTAAAAGCACCAGTTTGCGCTAATAGATAAGCACATACCACAGCACCAATCAGATTAAATAGGACACAAACTGCTAAAATTTTTGCTGCTTGACCTGTCGTTAATTTTTGGCGATATCTTGCAACGGTCATATACATCATATTTGATGTACCTAACTCAGCATTCAAGAAAACAATTAGCATTAGTCCTAATGCAAAAGCAAACGCATACAATGTTTTTCCGACTGAACCATCAAATTTCAACCCAAACCCAATAGCAATCGCTGAGCCTAAACTTAAATATAATGTTGCTAAAACTGAGCGCCAGACATACCGACTAAAACTGGTCTCAATCAATTGTTGCTTTTTCAAAATAGAATAATCTAATTTATCCATTAATTCCGATTTGTAACTCACTTAAACCTCTCCTTATTGCTTGATAGTAATTTAATTTCTGATTTACTATAACGTAAATTACTCGATGGGCGCAAGATAGTTGATGGAAACGTTCTAAATTATATAGGTTTATTTCAACAAAACAAGGGTTGCGTTATCGGTCAAAACACGTTATAATCGAAGATGTGTAAAATAATGCAGCTAGGAAATAAACAGCTCGTTCTTAGTGTATCTGCCTCTAATTGAGGTTCAATTGTGTAACTACGGCTGCAACAGTGAAGATTGAAAGATGCTCTATCCGAATGTTAATATTTTCAAGACCTTATTTTACTCCAAAAAATAATTTATATATTGGAGGACTTTATTAATGTCACGTTATACTGGACCAAGTTGGAAAATCTCAAGACGTTTAGGTATTTCATTATCAGGAACTGGTAAAGAATTAGCTCGTCGCCCTTATGCACCAGGTCAACACGGACCTAACCAAAGAAGAAACAAATCTGAGTACGGCACTCAATTAACTGAAAAACAAAAATTACGTCATATGTACGGTTTAAATGAACGTCAATTCCGTAACTTATTCGTAAGAGCTGGTAAAATTAAAGAAGGTAAACACGGTGTTAACTTCATGGTATTACTAGAACGTCGTTTAGACAACGTTGTTTATCGTTTAGGTTTAGCATCAACTCGTCGTCAAGCTCGTCAATTCGTTAACCACGGTCACATTTTAGTTGACGGTAAACGTGTTGATATCCCTTCTTATGAAGTGGAAGTTGGACAAGTTATCTCTGTTCGTGAAAAATCACAAAACTTAACTTTCCTTAAAGAAGCAGCTGAATCAACTGTAGGTCGTCCTGCATTTGTTAGCTTTGATGCTGAAAAACTTGAAGGTAGCTTAACTCGTTTACCAGAACGTGATGAATTACCACAAGAAGTTGACGAATCATTCGTCGTAGAATACTACAACCAAAAACTATAATTTTATATTTATATTTTTACCACCACTTTCTCAAAAGTCGTGGTTTTTTTGATTTTATTTCATTTTAATAATACTTAACTTATTAAGACGTGAAAAATAGTCATAATTTCGTAACAGATTTTTTAAATTTAAGCGTTATACTTTAAATATAGGCGGATGAACTTGGTGTTTTCACTATATAGACTATTAGGTTTATCCTGTTATATAGGTGTAGGTTCGACTCCTACCATCCACGTCCAGAAAAGTAAACAAGCTGCAGACAAAGTATCGATATTAATCAATACTTTGTCTTTTTTCTTGATAAAATGACTAAAGAAGTTGACTCTAATATAAAAAAACAAGCCCTCTACTTCTAATGAGTAGTGGGCTTGTCCTCAATCTGAATCCTCATAAGATTGATTAAGATTTTTATTTTACACAAACTTATCATGGCATACTTAAATCAAAAAAATAGGACATAAGTAAGATAATCGCTGGGAAAATATTATTTAAAAAGTGAAATAACATCGAATCAATAATCATGCCACGTCTACGATACACGTGATACATAATTGCCCCTAGCGCAAAATACATGAAAAATGAAATAATATTACCACTAATGTGAGCAGTTGAGAAAGCTAATGATGTCACGATTAATAGGGCCCATTGTGGTAAAACCTTACCAAACATAGCTGTCGGTAGACCTCTAAATACTAGTTCTTCAAAAATAGGGGCCCCTATGGCAATCGAAATCGTCAACATCAAGACCATCATGCTCGAACTATCTGGCCCGAACAGTGATTGCAACATTGCATCATTCTCAGTTGTAGCTGTCCCATAAACTTTGTTCATCAATAATGTACTCACAACTAGTAAAATACGACCTAAAATATAAAAACCAATAATGGTACCAATTGTCTTGAGCGTCATTCGATAACTTTTATCACCGGATAATTTACGATAGTAGGATAATATCCAATACGCGCATCCAACAAATATAACAAGCCAAACGAACCAAATTAAACTTGTTACCCACAGCGACATGTCTTTATGAGTAAAAAATGACAATGACGAACTAATAGTCATTGGAATTTGTGAAACAATAAAAAAACCAATTAAGATGAAAACATTTTTAATAATCTTACCTAACGACATAAATATCTCCCCTTTTCTATAGCGTACTAACAAAACTTTCTGAGCAGTTCGTACACGTCGAATCCTCTTGTTATCAGCCTGTTCTTCTTAATTATTTACTAAACCGTAACGCATCTTTAAACACATTCATCATACTCTTATCGCTATAAATCAAAACAGTTGATTTATATACTTTAGCTGAAATTTTAAGTAGTATTATAACTGCTAAAATTAATAAACCTAGTGATAACAATAATTCTGGTTGCGTCACATTATCATTGGCAATTCGAATTGGCATTGAGAATGATGAAAAGAACGGAATGTATGAAAAAATCTTAATAATAATATTTTGCGGATCTGAAAGTCCTAATAGTAAAACTGGCAACGAGGCAACCATAATCAAATAAGTCACTGGGGTCACAGCCTTAGGCGCATCTTCCGAACGACTCACAAGCGATCCCATAAATGCTGATAAAATTGTATAAATTAACACACCGAATAATAAGAAAAGTAAATTGTAACCCAGTAACCCTTTGACTAAGTCACCAATCGAGATAGTGCCTAACATTGATTCAACTTTATCTTGCATGACATAATAAGAACCTAGACCGGCAACTAGGTAAACACCTACTTGGGTTAAAATAACCAGCGAAATCCCTGCAATTTTACCATAAAAATGATTAGCGGCACTAGTACTTGATAGGATGACTTCCATAATACGAGTACCTTTTTCCGAAGCAACTTCCTGAGCAGTGATTGATGAATAAAGAATAACAATCATATACATGGCTAATACAATAAAGAACCCAACGAACGTCATTAACATACGACTATCTGTCTTATCATTCATTTGATTATTTTTAAAATCGACTTGTCGACTGGTAAATTTGGCTTGTGACATTAATGCTGTCACTTCTTCTGGGCTTAACGATAACTGCTGACTCGTTAAGCCTAATTGAATATTATTCAAGTAGCTTTGTAATAGCTGAGCATCCTCTGCACCTAAACTATTTGTACTGATATATTCAGAGACTAATTGATTTTTTTCATCTTTAACCACTAGATAACCATCAATTTCTTCAGCTTCTAAGGCTTTCTTTGCCTCTTTCTCTGTCTCAATTTTTTTATTAAACTTAAATTTTTCATTAGCTTGAGTCAGTAATTGTTCTCTAACTACGGAATTATCGCTGACAATCGCCATCTTGTCAACTTGACCAACTTTACTGCCAACGTAACCAGCGCCTAATGATAGACCAATCATTAAAAAAGGAGCTAAAACCATAATCACAAAACTAACTGTCTTAACATGCTTTTTATACGTCTCTAGCGCAATAACCCAAAACTTATTCATGCCCTTCACCTACTTTCATTTTGAAGATATCTTCAAGAGATGGTGGCTGTTGGTTAAAGACTGGTAAATAATCCGCACGTTGCATCGCTTCTTTAAAGATAACCTCGCCAACCTGACTATCTTCTAAACGAATACGATAATAATGTGGACGAACTTCTTCTACATTAAGCACACCAGTAATCGTCAATAAATCTTCTTTAGTTTGCCACGTTTCAATTTCTAAATGGGTCCGTCCAAATGATTCACGAATTGTATGAACCGTTCCATCTAAGACAACATCACCATTTCTCAGCATAATCAATTGGTCACAAATTTGTTCGACATTTTCCATATTATGACTAGAGAAAATCACACATGAACCTTTACTTTTAAGTTCGATAATACCTTCTTTTAATAATTCCGCATTAACCGGGTCTAGCCCACTAAACGGTTCATCTAAAATAACAAGTTTTGGCTCGTGAATCAAGGTTGCAATTAATTGAACTTTTTGTTGGTTCCCTTTAGACAGTGATTTAACTTTATCAGTCTTCTTACCTTTCACTTCAAATTTATCCATCCAATAATCAATTAATGGTAGAATATCCTTTTTCTTTTTACCACGTAACTTGGCAAAGAATATAAGTTGATCTTCAATTGTATCTTTCGGATAGAGACCACGTTCTTCTGGCAAATAGCCAATGATATTATAATCTTTTTCAGTGATTGGTTGACCATTCCATAATATTTGACCTGAATTTTGATCTAAAAAGTTCAAAATCAAGCGAAAGGTCGTCGACTTACCTGCTCCATTCTGTCCGATTAAACCTAGTATCGTTCCTTCGGGAATAGTAAATGATACATCATTAACAGCCGTCATATCACCAAAACGTTTAGTTAAGTGTTGCACTTCTAACATATAATTCCTCCTCATTTCTTAAATTAAATTGAACCAACTTGAAATAAAACCTGCTAACCCGCCAATAACACCACCAATAAGTGCCGTTAATAACATGTCTCTAATAAATCGTTGACGTTTCGCAAATCGATCTGGGTGGCAGTAACTACTTTTACGATTTGGGTAGATGACGCGATAATATGCGATGAGACTCATACCAATAATTGGAAATAGTACTCCTACCATTAAGACTGTCGACAAAATATAGTAAAACCAAGGCAACGTCATTAACATCGATTTTACCGGCGACAATTGAATCAGAACTGTCAGTAATAAACTAAGCAAACCATAAATGGTATAGTTTTTTAACAACCAATTATTTTCAGCCGACAAACGTGTCGTAAACGTGTCTTCATCGGTGTATACTGGCGACGTTCCAGCGGGAGCAGAAAAAATATAATAGCGATGTCGATAAGTAATCACTGGTTGCCAGCCACAGATTGCATATAATTCCTCATATTCCGACGCTTCTTTTTTAGCTCCAGAATAGAAATCAATCACAAACTCTTGCTCTTGAGGTAATACTTTTTTAAAAATATAAAAACCTAAGCAATTTAGTTTTTCGATTTGCCATCCACTAGCCAACTCTGACTTTAAGCGTAACGCTTCTAGTTCTGGATAATAAGCAATCCCTTTAGAATACAAAATTTTTTTATTCCTAATTATCACCTAATGAACCTCCTGACTTATGCGCAACATTTTCTCACCCAAATAAACAAGTCGTTTTCGTCGCTCAACTTCAACTTGTAATTTTTGACGTCCTTGCTCAGTAATCAAATAAATTTTTTTCCGATGGTCGTCTTCTTCAAGTTCTATATCTCCAGATTTGACAAGCTTCTTCAAAATCGTATACATACTGGCAGGACCGATTGTTACGTTACCCTGAGTCATTTCATCAATATCTTTCATGATAGCGTAACCATGCTTTGGTTTTAGTAATGCCAACAAAATCAAATAGCTCGAATCTGTTAAAACATCCTCCATTGCACACTCTCCTTCCAAACTATATCGTATAGTGATATATCACTTGATGATATATTACCTTTTTTAATTAAAAGAGTCAATAAAAAAATAACAAGTAATTTTTTTATCATTATTATCTACTCAACATCACTCTATTTCTAATAACGCTCCCAAAGCTGACTCATAATACCACCAATCATAAAGACAATCCAAGATACAGCAAACCCACCTGGTAAAAAGAATCCCCAAACAAAGAATAAAATTGTCACTAGTGGCCAAAAGATTGAATCAATCGTTTGACTAAGTTTTACCTGTTTTAACTCTGCCTCAGTTGGCTGACTAACCAAACCTTTTGTTAATAACTCTTGATACGTCCCATGAATCACACCCGAATAGGTAAAAAGAAAAATCCCTAATGAGGCTAAAACTACAAGGAATGCCGCTGCCCATAATAATAACGTATCCTCATTGGGTGCTTGAAATCCAATAATAATAACCGGTAAAATCGACAAGACGCAAATGACAACACCAGAAGTAATACTAACAATAAAGGATTTTTCAAATGCCTGTTGCTTTCCCTCTAACATTGAATGTGCTGACTCTGTTAAAACAAATGGTTTTGGTAAAGTTTCATATTTAGTATTTTGAAATCCTGCCAGGATAAATAAGACAACACCAATTGATACACCTATCGCAAGTCCAAAAAAACCAATAACTACCATTGACAAGCTAAAACTAATTAATAAGAGAGCCACACCCATCGCACAGAAAATAACTCCAAGACCAACTTTAAATGCAACGGCTCGCTTTGCTTCTGTAATAGCTAGTACATCTGCTTCATCAAACGTCGGTACATTCATTGATTCTTCTTTTACCGTAGTATGCTCTTCAGATAAAATACCTAATTCCTCTAAAATTTCATCAATATTCCCAAATTCAGAGATAACCTGTCCAACTGCCTCATTATCAGAGACATTATTTTCGCGCAAATCTAAATATTTATCTTCCATGTTCGCTAAAATATCATTTTTTAACTGTCTTAATTCTGTGGTTTGTGGTAAATTAACAAACATTGCATCAACATAATTTTTAATTGTATTCATCTTACTTTCCTCCTAAAAATAAATTAACAACTTCTTTAGTAATTTCCCATTCAATCTGCTTTTTTTCTAAAAACTGGTAACCCAACTCTGTTATTTTATAGTACGTTCGCTTTTTACCAAACGTTTCATTTCCAGGATATGATGAAATCAACCCATTTTTTTGTAATCGTGTAAATGCTGAGTATAATGTTGTCTCTTTAATAATATATTTCTCATTAGATCTTTCACGAATTTTTTTAGAAATTTCGTACCCATAAGAATCACCTTCAGTTAATATTGATAAAATAATCGGATCATTATAACCCCTAATTACATCACTGCTAATCACCATTGTCACCACCTTTAATTACTACGTCACTCATACTACATCTGTCGTAGTAATATGAGTGTAGCACTTTTACTACGTCTAATCAAGTAATACAAGTTCTACAAGTCTTTTTTATAGCCAGTTGCCTATGAATCTTTTACAATGAACTTATCCCTAAGAAATGAGGAAAAAATATGACAAAAGATGAAATTTTAGCAAAAGCGCAAGAATTAATTGGTGAAGGTCAGATTGACGCTGCCCAAGAATTTATTGATTCGCACAAAGAAGACTTAGGTGGGTACTTTGACCAAGCCAAAGAACTTTTCTCAAGTAATGAAGGTATAACTGGTATTTTCGATACCATTAAAGGTTTTTTTGGAATATAAAATTATCTTAATAAAAAATGAAAAAAATCGAATCAATTGTCTATTCAACAATTGATCCGATTTTTTTATTTTAATAAGTTCTCGCCTTATCGGCTTAATGATAATAATCAAAACGACCTTTTTTCAAGAGTGTCTTTGTATTTCCTACTTCTAATAATGATTTATTAATAATGTTTTTCTTCATAATTGACCCCATGTAACCACGTACTTCTCTACCCATAACATTACCAATACCTACATTATTACCAATTGAAGCAACTGTCCCTAATGATTTGTATTCAAAAGGAATGGTTGTTTGGTTATTTAATGTCAAACGTAAGTTTTCAGCCACAGAATCCCCTTGTTTCAAGGCAATTTGAGCTGTCGTTGGGTACGGACGACCAGAATCTTTATCCATCACAGCACTAACGTCACCAATCATAAAAATTTCTGGATAACCAGTTACTGTTAAATCTGGCTCTACCATCACACGGCCACGACGCTCATCAAATCCGGATTCACCAATAACTGGACTACCTTTAACACCTGTCGTCCAAATAATTGTGTTCGCTTTAATTTCTTTTAATTCGCCATTTTCTTCATAAACGACTGTTTTATCTTTAATTTCTTTAATTGGTGTCCCAACTTTAAAGTCTACGCCACGTTTTTTCAACACGTCAATACCATAACCACCTAATTTTTCTGAGAACATTGGCAATAACTTAGGCATTGCTTCAATACACGTGATACTTACTTGCTCTTTAGGGAAATTCATTTTATCCGCTAATTTAGGAATACGGTTAGTAATCTCACCCAAGTACTCAACACTTGTAAAACCAGCACCACAGACAACAATTGATAGATCTTGTGGATCTTTAGATTTTTGATAGTTTGCTAACGTTGCATCTAAATGACGTTTAGCTGCTTCTGCTGTATTAATATCAACTAATGGTAGTGAATATGCATCCACACCAGGGATACCAAATGTTTCAGAGACAAATCCTAAAGCAACAACTAAATAGTCATATGTCAATTCACCAGTATTTTCTAATAAGACAACTCGGCTATCTTTATCGATTTTTGTTACAGTATCTTTAATAAATTTAACTTTTTCTTTATTAATGACATCTGATACATTAAAACAAATCTTATCCGCTGGTTCAGTTCCTGCTGCTACTTCATGTAGTTGAGTTGATTCATAATGATAATCATTTTTATTCACAATGATTATCTCAATATCTAGATTTTTTTTCTGTAATTCTTTAACCGTTCTAAGTCCAGCATAACCCGCACCTAAAATAACAACTCTTTGTTTGCTCATTTTCAAATTCCTCCAGGTCTAATATCAATGTTTACTATAGTTTTTTTTCACATAATTGTCAACTAATCACAACTGAAAAGTCAATAAATCGCAACTGTTTTTTTAATGGAGTATTTCTTTTAATTCATCACTTTTAGCCCGACTAGACAACCCTCACATCATACTATCAAATGACCATTTAATTAACAAGTTTTTTGCTAATAAAAGTTGCTGAAATTCTTATTTTTAGTAACAAAAAACCCGAAAATTAAATAACGGTTAAAAAAACTAAAAAAACGTCACATTACACCCTCATTAATCCATTTTATTAATATTTTTGGTTATATTTGTTCTCATAGACAAACTATTCATTTTAATATGTGAGAAATTAATCAAGTTTATGGAAATATTGGTATACATTATTAGAAACCTTTTTTTGGTAACCCGATGTCTATTAAATCATCTAAACTCGCTTCTTCAATAGCCTTAATTGACCGGAAGTGTTTAAGTAGTTGCTGCTTACGTTTCGGTCCTAAGCCTTCAATGTTATCTAATTTAGAAGCAAAACTGGTCTTACTCCGTGTTTCCCTATGAAAGGTAATAGCAAATCGATGAACTTCATCCTGAATTCGTTGTAGCAAGAAAAATTCAGGTGATTGCCGTTTTAATGGAATAACTTCTAATTCCGGGCCAAATAACAGTTCACTTGTTTTATGCTTATCATTTTTTGCTAGTCCTGCAATTGGTACATCAATGCCTAATTGGTTTAATAAAACATCTTGCGCCACATTAACCTGTCCTTTACCGCCGTCAATTAAAATAAGGTCAGGCATAGGCAAATTATCTTTTAATACCCTTGAATACCTGCGATAAATAACTTCACGCATAGAGGCGTAGTCATCTGGTCCATCAACCGATTTGATTTTGAATTTCCGATAATCCTTTTTACTTGGCTTACCATCAATATAAACGACCATCGCTGATACAGGATTTGTCCCCATAATATTTGAGTTGTCAAAAGCCTCAATTCGATTCGGTGCAGGAATTCCCATTTGTTGACCTAATTTATCAACTGCTCCAATCGTTCGCTCTTGTTTACGTTCGATTAAATCAAATTGTTCTGTCAAATAAATGTGCGCATTCTTATTGGCTAATTCAACTAATTTCTTTTTTTCACCACGTTTTGGCTGTAGTACCTTTGTTTGAACAATTGCCTGAACTAATTCCGCATCAATTGTTTGCGGAATCAGGACTTCTTTAGGTATAAAATGTTGATTTTCTTGATAAAACTGTCCAATAAAGGTTAAAAAATCATCTTCAGCTTCATTATAGAAAGGAAAATCAAAGACATTCCGTTCAATTAATTTGCCTTGACGGACGAAAAAAACTTGCACACACATCCAGCCCTTATCAACAGCATAACCAAAAACATCTCGGTCAATAAAATCCGCATTGGTCATTTTTTGTTTAGTCATTACTGTATGAATCGCATCAATCTGATCACGATACTCTGCTGCCTGTTCAAAGTTTAGTTTTTCTGCAGCAGCTATCATCTTTTTCTCTAATTCCTCTTGAACACCAGTATAGCCACCATTCAAAAAGCTTTTAACTTCCTCAACAATTTGCTTGTATTGTGACTCTACCTCTTTATTGATACACGGACCTAGGCACTGACCCATATGGTAGTACAAGCAGACTTCATTAGGTAAATTTTTACATTTTCTTAGCGGATAAATCCGATCCAATAAACGCTTGGTTTCATTCGCAGCATTGACATTTGGGTATGGTCCAAAATATAACGCACGATCTTTCTTCACTTTTCGAGTAATCAATAAACGTGGGGCTTTTTCATTCGTAATTTTAATAAAAGGATAAGATTTATCGTCTTTCAGTAAAATATTGTATTTTGGCAGATTCTTTTGAATTAAATTAATCTCTAATAACAAGGCTTCCGTGTTGGACTCCGTCACAATGTATTCGAAATCAACAATTTCACTTACTAAGCGTTCTGTCTTAGTGTCGTGACTGCCTGTAAAATAGGAACGAACTCGATTCTTTAATACTTTTGCTTTGCCAATATAAATAATTGTACCTTGTTTATCTTTCATCAAATAACAGCCAGGTTGATCTGGCAACAGTGCTAATTTATTTTTTATCCGTTCATTCATTCACTCTCACCTCTTTGTAGTTTCTATTATAGACGATTCGCACAAAAAAAATCATCTAGTAGCTAACCACCAAATGATTTTTTATTAATTATAAATATTTCTTAAAGACTTGCTCTAATTGGGCTTTTTGATGAACACCGATTAACGTTTCAACGACTTCGCCATCTTTTTTCAATAATAGAGTTGGAATACTCATGATACCGAATTGTTGCGCAGTAGCTGGATTGTCATCCACATTCATTTTTACAATTTTCACACGATCTTCAAAGTCTTTAGACAGTCCTTCTAAAATTGGTGTTTGCATACGACAAGGTCCACACCAAGGTGCCCAAAAATCAATTAACACTAATCCTTCACTTGTTTCTTCAACAAAATTATTATCTAAAATTTCTTGTACCATATCTTGTCATCTGCCTTCCTGTATCTTATAGATAGAGTATACCAAAGTAACATTTTACTCGCTAACAATCTGCTTAGCGGAACGTTGCAATTGTCGCACCGTCTCCCCCTTGGTTAGGTGGTGCAAAGGCGAACGATTTGACTTGTGAGTGACTGCGAAGGTATTCCTGTACACCTTGCTTAATGGCACCTGTTCCACGTCCATGCACAATAGTAACTTGAGGATAACCTGCTAAAAGAGCCGCATCGATATATTGATCTAATTCCGCAACAGCTTCTTCATACCGTTTCCCACGTAAGTCTAATTGTGTCTTGACTGAACTACGACTACCACCGCTATCACTCCGTACACCAGTTATTCGGACGCGCGTTTCTTTTTCTGGCGCAATCACTGTCATATCGTCTTCAGAAACCGTCATTTTTAAAATACCCAGTTGTACTTGCCAGTCATGATTACCCACTTTTTTGACTAGGTTCCCTCTTTGTCCATAAGTTTCAACGAGTACATCGTCACCAACTTTAAATTGTTTTTTAGCCTTGGCTTTTTTCAAGACTTTATTTTTCACTAAATGATTGTCTTCATGTTTAAGATTAGCTAGTTGTGTTTTCGCATCAATTAACTCATGTTCTTTGACTTTGCTTTCACTTTGACTACGTAATTGTAGTTGACGAATGTCTTGAATAATTTTCTCAGCTTCTTTTTCTGCATCTTCAACTAATTGATTCGCTTTTTGTTTTGCCTTACTTAACTCTTTTTCACGCTCAGTAAAGAATAATTCATAAGCCTCTTTTAAATCATGATGTAATGCTTCGGCTTCATCAACAAAATGGCGCACTTCTAAATATTCTGTTTCCGTCATTTTACGTTGATTTTCTAAATCAGAAATCATATCATTCAAGTCTTGACTTTCACCATCAATAATTTGCTTCGCGCGCTCAATGACACTATGATTTAGTCCTAAGCGTTTTGAAATATCAAACGCGTTACTCCGTCCAGGCACGCCAATTAATAGACGATACGTTGGACTCAAGGTATCGACATCAAATTCCATACTAGCATTAATTGTTGCTGGTCGATTATATCCGTAGACTTTTAACTCCGGATAATGTGTTGTGGCCATAACAAAAGCCCCGCTTGCACCAACTTCATCTAAAATAGAAATTGCTAAAGCTGCACCCTCCTGTGGATCCGTCCCAGCACCTAACTCATCAAATAAAACCAAACTTTTACTATCTAAATGACGTAAAATATCCACAATATTTGTCATATGAGAGGAGAAGGTACTTAAATTTTGTTCAATCGATTGCTCATCACCAATATCAGCATAAATTTGTGAAAATACACCAATTGTACTTTCTTCATCAACAGGTAAAGGTAAACCAGCTTGACCCATTAATTGGAGCAAACCTAACGTTTTTAAGGTAATGGTTTTCCCACCTGTATTAGGTCCCGTAATCACAATCGCCTGATACTCTTCACCAATAATAATGTCATTCGGTACAACTTTGTCCTCAGCAATCAGTGGATGACGTGCTTGTTTTAATTCAACAAAATTTTCTTCATTCACATGTGGAACAGTTGCCTTTAGTTGTTTCCCGTAAATAGCTTTTGCGTTTGCAAAATCAAGTTTTCCTAATACAAATGAATTTTGTAAAATATCTTGACGATATGGCATCAATTCGTTGGACAGTTCGCTTAAAATACGTTCAATTTCTTTACGTTCAGAAATTTGATGTTGACGTAGTTTATTATTTAGTTCGACAACTTGCTTAGGCTCTACAAACACCGTTTGGCCAGAAGCACTTTGATCATGCACAACACCACCAAATTGACTACGATACTCACTTTTAACCGGAATCACGTAACGATCATTTCTCATCGTTACGATTGTATCACTCAAATATTTCGACTTGTTGCTACGTAAAATACTATCCAGTTGCTCACGAACACCTTGTTCTGCTCGACGAATAGCTTGGCGAATACCTTTTAACTCAACAGAAGCATCGTCTGTCACATAACCATCTTCATCAATAGCACGCTGAATTTGTTTCGTCACATCTGGTAGAGCCACAAGCTTTTCATACCATTCATATAAGTGATGCAATGTGATATCATCATCTCTTAATTGTTCAAAAAATCGTTGAACATCTAGCACAGTACGTAACATTCGGCCGATTTGAGCCAATTCTAATCCATTCAGCATTGCCCCAATTTCAATTCTTTTCATGTGTGGTTTCACATTTTCTAATTTAGCAACTGGAATCCCACCACGTAACCGCAAAATTTTATACGCATCTTCTGTTTCTAAAAGGCTAGCTTCAACTTTATCAAACTGGCTGAATGGCGCTAGCTGTTGAACCTGCTCTTCACCCGCTTTAGTTACCACATGTCGTAGTAAGTCGGCCTTTATTTTATCAAACTCAAGTGTTTGACTGATTTTACGATTCATATCGTCACATCCTTCTCATCTTGTATAAACAAAAAGAACCATACTTGGTTCTTTTACATAATAGTTTTGTTAATCCACCAATTAGTCAACTGTTTGGAAATAATTGGTGTATGTTCAACAATAACTCGTGCTAATTGACTTTTTTGAAACATTGATTGAATAAAAGGTACTGGTACCATTGATATCATCGTCAAAAAAATCGCTAAACCTATAACAACTACTCCAGCATTAACAATGCCACCAGCTAGATCATTGCCTTGTTTGATTATAGGAATAAATGTTAAGCGATAGAAAAACATCGCAATAAACTTTGTAATTCCCCAGCCAATAATTAGAATTAACACAAAAGCAACCGCGGGATAAAATGCTTTATCCATGTCAAAAACTAAGTTCTTATCAAAAAAAACAAGTTTGGTGTCATTTGTTGGTGCAGGATAAGGAATTAATAAATCTATTTTTTGTCCTAATGCTAAATAGTTCTGCTTAGCGACAATAAACGATATTAAATAGCCCACAGAATAGACAACTTGTAGATACAATCCACGTTGGTAACCTGCATAAAATCCAGTTCCAATAAAAATTAAAATTAATACTGTTAACATAGCCTCAACCTTACTTTTGGTTATTTTTTATACTGATTATGTAATTTTTTATGATTATTCTTTTGTATTTTTTCTTTTACTTGTTGATTTAGTAATTTTTGGACCTCTATTTGATGGAGCATCTCTTCTTTACTAAATTCGCGCTGTTCTTCTAAAATCTTTTTTCGCATATTTTTTTCATTTTTTTTCAATTCATCTAAACGTTGTTCCAAATCAGCCGTTTTAGCTACTTCTGTTTCCAACTGACCAATCGTCTTTTTTAAATCTAAAATTTGTTCCTGTAATTTAACTTGTACTGATAATGTATTCATGGCTAAGAGTATTGCTGCTTGCTCATCAGTAATTGCTGGTGCTTGTTGTTTAATTGTTGTTAACTGCTCGTTAGCTAATTCACTCACCATGTCCATATAAGCATGTGATTGATTACCAATAATTGTATAACTTTTACCAGCAATAGTTGCTTTATATCGAATGTTTTCCTCCGTCATAATCATCCATGTCCTCCTTACTTACTAAAATGCGGACAAATCCACCCTAATTATATCGGACTTTTGGATAATTGACAATTTATCTCTGAGATTATCCGTCATATTTGCTATACTATAATTAAATTAAGATAAAGGAAGACATTATATGACACAAGCTATTACGCTCAAACTAACAGAACCAACCATTAAAAAAATGACTAATCATTACCAAAAAGCATTAGTTAAAGCGCCACCTTACTCTATTTTTTCTGCTAAATTACCGGGTGTAACAATCACAGCTTACCAGTCTGGAAAAGTACTCTTTCAAGGTAATCATGCCGAACAAGAAGCCAGTCAATGGGGCGATGTTACCGAAAAAAAAGGACCGCAAAAAGCACAAGAGAAAACAACTAATCAAACAACACTACCCGCTAATTTTTCTAACTGGCCAGTTATTGGTAGTGATGAAGTTGGTAACGGTAGCTATTTAGGGCCAGTTGTCGTGTGTGCAACTTACGTGACCCCAGAACAAATGCCCTTACTAAAAGAGCTAGGTGTAAAAGATTCAAAGATGCTGACAGATAAATTGATTCGCCAAATTGCTGAAGAGATTAAGCTTGTCGTTCCTTATCAAGAATTGATTGTAACGCCAGAAAAATATAATCACATTCAACCTGACTATAATGTCAATCGAATGAAAGTTGCTTTACACAATCAAGCGATCTCTCTACTATTGAAAAAAATTCATCCCACAACACCACAAGGGAT
This sequence comes from Vagococcus penaei, assembly GCF_001998885.1. Classification (NCBI taxonomy): domain Bacteria; kingdom Bacillati; phylum Bacillota; class Bacilli; order Lactobacillales; family Enterococcaceae; genus Vagococcus; species Vagococcus penaei. The sequence continues at coordinate 1,586,013 of NZ_CP019609.1, read as the reverse complement.
TCTAATTGACCAGTTTACTACTGAAAAAAATTATCGCAAGTATTTAGCTTTAGAAAAAAATGCTGTCACGTCACCATTATATTTTCAAACAAAAGGAGAACAGTACCATTTAGCTGTCGCTGCTGCCTCAATTATTTGTCGCGCAACTTTTTTAAATGAATTAGACCGTGCAAGCCAAGAACTAGGTCTAGTCGTACCTTCTGGAGCGGGTCCTAAATCCGACCAAGCTGCAGCCCGAATTCTAAAAAAAGGCGGACTATCCTTACTCACCCGTCATGCTAAACTTCATTTTGCCAATACTGAAAAAGCCAAAAAAATTGCGTATCGCTAATAATTAATTAGGTACCTTTTGCACTTTCACATAAAAATAGGCTAGCACAATTACGTGCTAGCCTATTTTTATTAAATTTTTTTATAAAAACTAAACATACCTTAGTTTGCCAGCTAACGTGTGTACATGAGTGAGGCAATGATATAAAGAATCCAAATATGTGCGGGATAAAAGATATAAAAGAATGACCGCATACCACGACCTTTTTGTCCGTTGTATAACATAATTGGAATTAACGCAAAAATTAACATCCATTGAATATTCATTGTAAATGCTAATCCTGGTGCCCGTAGTAAGTAAAAAAGGCTGGCCGCAACAATAATTAGATATTGTCGCACCCGGTAATCTTTAGCTAAATACATCAGTGGAATGATATAAATCAAAATGGTATTTTCAGTCATTACTAATGATGGGACAAAACGTAAAAAGTTAATCAATAAAAAATTACCAGTTGATAAACTCCATAAAAATAATAATGATGAAATTAGCGGCCCAATTAAACTAGCCAGTCCAATCCATAAATGTTTCTGTTGTTTCGTTTGTTTAAACGTACGGAATTCATCAATCGCATACATCGCTAACGCTCCAATTAACAAATCGGCAAAAATATTATTTTGGAGTGCTACTTCTGGAAAACTAAAAAAGTGTTCTACAATGCTTGTCCCAATAATCATTGCCCAAAAACCATATAATAATCGTGACAGATATTTCTTTTTATTTCGTGTATGGCTAAATCCTTCTACACTAATGAAGAAGAATAATGTCGCAACTGGGCGCCCAAACCAATCAACCCAGTTAGGTACACCAGCCCATGAAAACATTTGATGGATATGATCGATAAACATCAGAATAATACCAATAATTTTCAAATCAAATGTTGTCAAACGCTTATAACTACTATTCATTCTAATTTCTCCTTTATTCGTTACTAAGATAAATTAACTACCGATAGTTGGTCTATCTTGGATAATAAATATAAATAATTACCAGAGAAATAACAAAGATAATACCTCCAATAATAGCAGATGGTACAGTGATACCACCCCATGCTTGTTTATTGGAAATGGCTCTAAAACGGAAAACTAATCCTGATAATGCTAAAAAGAAAACGCCTGTAAACATCAATACGATACCTACTGTCATATATCTCACCTCTTCATTATAAATTAAGTCATTATGCCACAAGATAAACTTTTGACATAATATTGTCCATTATAAAGCTAATTATATCAGAATTCCAACAAAAAATCGTTATTATTTAATAAAAACATCATTTTATGGCTTCCATGAAAGATAAAAAACCTCAACATTGTCATCAGACTTATGTTGAAGTAGGTAAAGACCTATCTTTCTTTTCTTACATTTACCTATAGAATAAATCGTTCACAGATAAATGTAAAAATAGCTAAGACAACTGCTCCTTTAAAAAAAGCCATCCAAAAAACTAAGCTTGGAGCGACAATAAGCCAAGTCAATAATAGTCCGATTAATATCAATTGATGAACTAACCGAAGTTTTCTAATCAGAAACCAATAAAAGAAATCATCGCCAGGACTTTTAGACTTCTGGTATTCAATATATATAGCTCTCATTATTGTCTCTCCTTTTTTAAATGATAATAAAATTATAAAATAAAAATTTAAATTAATCTATTTTTAATTTTTAAACCTTATATAAAAAAATAAACGGGTTAAGTCTAATAAAGACTTAACCCGTTTATTTTACTCTTCGCCTTCTTCTTCAAATGCGTTAAAGACTTCTTCAATCATGTTCCATTCTTCTTCAGTTTCAACTTCCATTAAATGACCTTCGTCATCACCTTCAACTTGTTCATAAGCATAAGCTAATAATTCAACTTCTTCGCCTTCAGGTGTGCTAGCATCATATAACAAGACGTAATCTTTACCAAATTGTTCTTGTCCGTCAATTGTTAAGTGAATACGGAATAAGACTTCATTCCCTTCATCATCTACTAAAGTAATTAAATCATCTTGGTCATGTTCGTGATCATGATCGTGGTTATGTTCATGTGTCATAGTGCATCCTCTTTTCTTTTTATAGATTCTTAATCTAATGTCATTATACAATACTCGCTTGGAAAATACACTACTGCTTTTGGTCTAAGTAGTTTTGTAAAATCATAACTGCTGCGACTTTATCAATAACTTTTTTACGTTTAGCACGTGAGGTGTTAGCTTGCTCAACCAACATACGTTCGGCTTGAACCGTTGTTAAACGTTCATCTTGATACACAACAGGTAAATTAAATCGTTCAATTAACATCTCACCGTACGCCATTGAAGCCTCAGCACGTGGACCAATTGAGTTATTCATATTTTTAGGTAGTCCTACAACAAATTCAACTACCTGATATTCTTTAACTAATTCTGCTACACGATCTAAACCAAATTCACCATTGTCTTCATTAATTCTAATGATTTCAATCCCTTGAGCAGTCCAACCCATAGGATCACTCACTGCAACTCCGACAGTTCGCGAACCAACATCTAATCCCATTTTTCTCATAGTGAATCGATACCATTTTGGTTAAGATAATTTTTAACCAATTCTTCCATAATTTCATCGCGTTCATGACGGCGAATTAAATTTCTTGCATCTTGATAGCGTGGGATATAAGCAGGGTCACCTGATAACAAATATCCAACGATTTGATTAATTGGGTTATACCCTTTTTCCTTTAACGCATGGTAAACAATCGCTAGGGTTTCACTAACCTCTTTTTTGTTTTCACTAAAATCAAAACGTACTGTTTCATCTGTAAAACTCATGACACTCGCCTCCTATTTCTCTCTTAAGCTTACCACTATTTTACAAGAAAGTCGTCCAAACAACAATCAATATCCTAATTGTTTTTTGTCATTAAACTACCGACCAATCACAAATTCACGTCCTGTGATTTCATCAGCTGGTAACTCTAAAATTCCCTTCTTAGTCGGAGCATCGGGTAGATGTAATTCTTTCGCAGAACAAATCATCCCAAAGCTTGCTTCACCACGTAATTCTCCTGGCCAAATGATTAAACCATCAGGCATCATCGCTCCAACTTTGGCTACAACTACTTTTTGACCTTGTTCAATGTTAGGTGCACCACAAACAATTTGTAACACGTCTCCATTATCTACTTCTGTTTCCGTGATGCTTAAATGATCAGAATCTGGGTGGGGTACACAACTTTTAACAAAACCAACAACAAATTTTGGTGACTGGTCAATCACTAACTCATCAGTAAATCCGACTTTTTTAATAAGCGTTTGCAAATTAAGTACTTGACCGTCTGTTAAATGAATTTGCCCATTACCAGTTAAATCTGGTAACATTTTTGATGCTTCAAAAATATTCCATCCCAATATCTCACCAGTAGCTGCATCAGTAATTTTAACCACTTGCTCTTTGCGTTCTGTTTTAATGTCTTTTCCTTCACCATTTGCCATAACGATGAGCAAAACATCACCGACAGCATCTAAATTATAACTAATAATCATTTCTATATTTCCTTTCATTTTTGCATAAAGAAGTTGGGGCAAGAGTTGGACTCTTGTCCCGACTTCTAATCATTATTTATTTCTATAAATAACTTGATTTATTCTTCTGGACGTACAACTAGTACATCACATGGCGCTGTCCGAATAATATGATCACTAACACTACCCATCACTAATCGTTCGACAGCATTTAGACCTGACTGACCTACCATAATCAAATCTGTGTGATATTTTTCCGGTAACTCTTTGGACATTAAGGTTTTAGGTGAGCCAAATTCTAACACAGTTTCAACATTATCATAACCTAAATTCTTTGCCAATTCTTGATAGTCATTTAATAATTCTTTGGCTTGATTTGTTTCATCCTGTACTATTTCAGGTGTAAAAGTTGAAAATGACATATTTCCGCTATACATTCTGTTTTCTAAGACGTGAGCAACAACCACTTTCGCGTTGTTACGTTGTGCGACTGCAATTGCTTTTTCAAATGCCAATTTAGCTTGCTCGCTACCATCCGTACCTACTAATATTGATTGATATTCTTGTGATTCCATGTTACTACCCCTCTCAAAATGGTTTATAGTGATTCAATAAATGTCATAATTTCATTTTTTGTTTTACGGTCTTTACTAACAAAACGACCTAATTCCTTACCATTGTCTAATACGACAAAACTTGGAATACCAAAGATATTCCATTCTTGGCATACTTCAATAAATTCATCACGATCAACTTGAACAAATTGATAGTCAGGAAAAGCTGTCTCAATTTCTGGCATACTCGGTTTGATGTAGACACAATCTCCACACCAATCTGCCGTAAAAAACAAAATATTTTTTCCAGTCTCAACATACGTTGCTAGTTCTTCATAACTTTTAGGTATAATCACCAAATACGCCTACTTTCCGTAAATAATCTCGTCAACAGCCGCTTTATCTAAAGTTGTAATCAATTTAATTACCATAGCTTTTGCTGCTTCATAGTCTTTCACACTAAACATTGTTTGATGTGTATGAATATAACGACCAGGAACCCCAATCACTGCACTCGGCACACCATTATTGGCTAAATGAGCAGCTCCAGCATCTGTTCCACCTTTAGATACAAAATATTGGTAAGGAATCTCATTAGCTTCAGCTGTTTCTAAAATATACTCGCGCATCCGTTTCAACATAATCATTCCTGGATCAAAAATACGCAACAAGAAACCACCGTCTAATCGACCATTAGCATCCTTCTTACCATCGATATCATCAGCTGGTGAACAATCTACTGCAAAAAACAAATCTGGCTTAAACTTAGTAGTGGACACTTTCGCTCCACGTAAACCAACTTCTTCTTGAACATTTGCACCTGCAATTAAAGTATTAGGTAAGTCTTGGTTTTTTAGTGTTTCTAATACATCTAGTACTAATGTACAACCATAGCGATTGTCCCAAGCTTTACTAATAATTCGTTTACCATTGGCGGTTTGAATAGTTTCAACATCAGGAACAACAGTATCCCCTGGACATAAGCCAAAACTTTTAGCTTCTTCTTTTGATTCAAAACCAGCATCAAATAAAATATCAGAAACATCTAACGATTTTTGACCAGTTGTTCCACGTAATAAATGCGGCGGTACAGATGAAGAGACTGCTGGAAAATCACCTTTTTTTGTTTGAACAGTAAAACGTTGCGCAGAAACAACATATGGATTCCAACCACCTAAAGGAACGACACGAAAAAGACCATTATCCATAATTTGAGAGACCATGAAACCTACTTCATCCATGTGTGATGCTAACATAATCCGGGGGGCGTCCTCTACCTTACTTTTTTTGATCCCAAACACACCACCAAGTCCATCGTATTCAATTTTATCAACTAATGGTGCCATTTCTTTCGCCATTAGTTGACGCATATTATCCTCATTACCACTCACACTTTGACACTCGGTTAATTGCTTGATTCGTTGAAATAATTTATCATCCATGTTTTATCCCACTAACAATTAGTAGGTACACCTCACTTTCTACTCATTTATTATAACATAGTTTTTTATTGAGTTAGAATACTTCTCCTTAAGTAATTTATCCTTACATACCAAAAACTACCATTACTTTTTACTGTCTATTTCAAGCATTTATGCTACAATAAACGTAAATCTATTACCTAAGGAGGTAAACTACATGGGTCATAATCAAAAAAATGCTAAAGATTTTTATTCAAAAGGTCTTTCAACTGGTGTAGGAATTGGATTAACAATTGGTATGATTAGTGGAGCAATCGCAACTTATTTTTACAAAAAAAATAAAACGTTGTCAGCGGATGACATCTTAGAAATTGTCAAAACAGCCTTTTTACAAGAGGGACCAATCGAAGGCTCTTGGATTCACTTTAAAAAAGAACCATCTCAAAAATTTGCTATTAAAACAAAAGTTTATACTGGTGGTATTTCACGAATTGAAGATGGTGAATTAGTACAATATGAATTTGTTGCTGATGCTTATACCGGCTCAATTATTGACATTTACCGACTATAATAGCCAACAATTTTTTAAACACATGACTAGTATGATATAGTTATGTGTTTTTTTATAACCTCCGTTTAAACTCAAATCGGCTTATCTCTTATTGCAAACGTTTTCTTTTGTGATAAAATGAACTTATAATAAAAGGAGGTTTTATCATGGCAATTGAAGTCTACAAAGCTGAAACGTATTCAACAGAAGGGTTACAAGTTGTTTGTCGAGCAAGACAATTTGAAATGGTACTCGATGAACCGAAAAATATTGGAGGAACAGATGCAGGTATGACACCTGTTGAAGCCTTATTATGTTCACTTGGTGCCTGTAAAGTCATTGTTGCTCGTGCCTTTTCAAAAAGTCATAAAATCCACTTAAAAGATATTCGGGTTGAATTAGAAGGCGAATTGGATACTGATGGATTCATGGGAAAGAATTCTGAAGCTAAAATCGGCTTCTCCAAAATCACCTCACACTTCTTTATCGATGCAGATAATACCGAAGATGAAATTATCGCATTTGTTGAGTTTATTAATGCTACATGCCCTGTCCATGATACGATGTCTATTAGTCCAAAATTTGATACAAAAGTCAACATTATCTAATGAATCAATAAAGCCAACACAATACCTCATTTATACTATTTACATTTCTTTAACGATAGTTTACGTGTTTTATTATTTTGTTTCTCTAAGAAAGCCACCCTTTAAATTAATAAAACGTCAGCTAGTCTAAAATTAAAATAGTTGCGTAAGTCACAAAAAAGCACAACATAGTTGTTGTGCTCAGACTGTAGACAAAGTATCAAAAATTTGATACTTTGTCTTTTTTTCTTGGTAAAATAGAGAAAAGGAGTTGCTTCCATGCTAAAAAAACAAGATATGAGCAAACGTAATCAAATTGGTTTTTATTCTCTAGAAGATTTAGTTCCCAAGGAACATCTATTAAGAGATATTGATAAATATGTAGATTTTAATTTTATTTATAAGTTAGTTGAAGATAAATACGATGAATCAAATGGCCGCCCTAGTATAGATCCGGTTCTATTAATTAAACTTCCGTTGATTCAGTATCTTTATGGTATAAAAAGTATGAGACAAACTATTAAAGATGTTGAGGTTAACATGGCTTATCGCTGGTTTTTAGGTTTGGATATCGAAGATGCTGTTCCTCACTTCTCAACCTTTGGCAAAAATTATTCTAGAAGATTTCGTGGTACAGATATCTTTGAACAAATATTTTACGGCATATTAGAACAGTGTATTGAAGCTGAATTAGTGGATACTTCTGAAGTATTTATTGATGGTACTCATATAAAAGCACATGCAAATAATAAAAAATATGAAAGTAACGAAGTTACTGAAGAAACTCTTTTTTATGTGGAATCACTACAAAAAGAAGTTGAAATAGATAGAGAAAAAAGATTAAAAAAGCCCTTAAAAAGAAGAGAGGAAAGTGAAAATCAGGTAAAACATAAAAAAATTAGTAAAACAGATGATGAGAGTGGTTGGTTCCATAAAGGAGAGCATAAACAGGTTTTTGCTTATGCTGCACAAGTAGCATGTGACAAGAATGGTTGGGTTTTAGGATATACAACTCATCCTGGTAATCAACATGATAGTCGGACATTCATCGATATCTATAATAAATTACAAAGTCACTTTACCTTAGATAAATTAGTAATGGACGCTGGATACAAAACACCTGGTATAGCCCATTTATTATTTCAAAATAATTTAACACCTATTTTTCCATATAAAAGACCTATGACCAAAAAAGGATTTTATAAAAAACATGATTATGTTTACGATGAATACTACGATCAATATATCTGCCCTAATGTGAAAATTTTAAGCTATACAACAACTAACAGAGACGGATATCGTGAATACAAAAGTAATACGTCTGATTGTAGTCAATGCCCTTTGATTGCCTATTGTACTGAGTCAAAAGAAAAGAGGAAATTAATTCAACGACATTTATGGGAAAATGATATGGAACGTTGTGAAGACATACGTCATTCCCTTGGAATGAAAGCTATATATAATAATCGAAAACAAACAATTGAGCGATTATTTGGAACGGCAAAAGAATTTCATGGCTTACGTTACACTAATTTAATTGGGAAAGAAAAAATGCACATGAAAATTGGGCTCACTTTCGCATGCCTTAACATTAAAAAATTAGCAAAAATGCTTAAATTAAGAGACCTGAAGGGCTCTATTTTTTTATCTATTTTGGGAATTTTATCAAAAATAATGATAAGATACAAAAAAACAAACCAATTACCCTTTATGAGCAACTGGTTTGTCTTCAATCTGAGCACAACATAGTTGTTGTGCTTTTTTCTATCTAAAATATAAAACTAATATCACACTTTATCAGTAAATCGAGCTTCTAAACGATAAATAGGATGTCCTTTTCCAGAAAATTTTTCTTCGTATTCTGTCATGACATTACCTTCTAAACCAGTCTCATGTAAATCAAGCCAAACTTGATTTAAAACCATACCATATTGCGACAAGCTTGCTAAAGAATACTCGAATAATCCACGATTATCTGTTTTAAAATGTAATTCCGCACCAGGTTTAGCAATTTTTTCATAAGTTGCTAAGAACGTCTTATACGTTAATCGACGTTTAATATGACGTGTTTTAGGCCATGGATCTGAAAAGTTTAAATATACTTGATCGACTTCACCGTCTGCAAAATACTCAGTTAAATCAGCCCCATCAACTAATAGTAACTGCAGATTTGGTAATTTTTCGACTAACTGCTTTTCTAAAATTGAAATGATTGCATTAGTCTGTAATTCAATTCCAATATAGTTTATTGTTGGATTTGCTTTGGCCATTCCAACAATAAACTGCCCTTTACCACTTCCAACTTCAATATGAATAGGTTGTTTCTTCTCAAAACGTTCATCCCAGCGACCTTTCCAGTCACTTGCATCTGTCAAAATGTACTGTGGATTGTTAGCAATTGTTTCTTTTGCCCCTGGTTTATTTCTTAATCTCACGATATATCCTCCTAAAAAAAGACCTTTGATTGATTAGTCAAAGGACTTTAAATTAATTCTATTTTTTCTAATAATGCGACATAATTTTTAAAAGATTCTTGATCTTTCGTTAGATAACTTCGCTTAATCTGCAATAATAAATTGATTGCTGCATACCATTTTACACGTTCTATTAAATTCTCATTCGGTGTTTCACCATAACGTTCGAGCCAACTAGCCCACTCAGAAATCGGTAAATAACAACCTAAAATAGCACCAAAATCAAGTGCTGGATCAGAAAGAATTGAATAATCCCAATCAACTAAAAACACTGTACCATCTTCTGATTGGACCCAATTTTTATGCATGACATCTCCATGACAAGCCACATAATACTTTGAATGATAGGTCGGCAGATGATCTTCTAAATAACGAAATACTCGTACTAAAAACTCATCCGTCTTTAACGCCTCAGGCAAATCTTCGACATAATCTCTTAAGAAGTCAAAAGCGGATTTCTCGTGACCACCCATACGTTGCAACATCGAACGCAATGATTCAGAATGATGCAGATGATTTAAAATCCGAATCACTTCATCATTTTCCACCATATCAATCATTGATAACTGTTGACCATTTAACCACTCTTGTGCCGTCACGATGTCGCCATTACCCGTTCGCTTCGTCCATAATAATTTAGGTGTCAAACCTTCTCGCGATAATGCTGCTAAAAACGGTGTTGAATTCCGTTTTAGAAAAACCTCTTCACCATCTCTTATTCCTTTATAAGCTTTACCGGTGTCTCCTTTTAGCGGTTGGAGATTCCAGTTATTATCAAATTTAAATATCACAATATTTTCTCCCCAATTTAACTTAGTCCAACTTCCGCATCAAAGTGATTCCTAAAAGAATTTAAAATCAGACAATTAGTATATCATATATTGTTGATTGTTTCTTTTAAAATGAAACTTTCTGCATTTTTTTTAATCTATAAGGAATATATAACCAACTTAATACAAGACATTCTATCAGCAAGCCCCCAATAATCATCAGTGCAGTTAACTTATCGGGTAACACAAAGAATATAATCAAAGCAAAAACGATAAGAACGACACTTAAAACTCTAGTAATTAAAGCACGAACAGCTTTGACTTTTTGTTCAGATGGCAATGGGTAAAGTTTTGCCATCAACATGTAGTCAAACTCTCCTAAAAGTGGGACTAGCTGAAAACCAATTAAATATAAAAATAAAGCTGCTATTAGTAAACTAATCCATGATGTGGAGCTAAATCCAATAATCACACAACCAATAATCATTAGACGTAACACTAAACCACTATATTCCGTTCCTCTAATGAATACTCGTGCATATAAATAGCGATAGGTATTCGCCTGATTTTTGGGAATAGTAGCTAATAACTTATCTAAATAAGGGCGTCGTTTCACGTCACTTGTTAATCCAGGAACATCGGTAAACAAATTAATAAACGTATAAACTTGCTTCATTCGTTGTTTTTCTAATGAACAACCTTTTGACCATTCTAACGTTCCAGTTGTTAGTCTATTTTTTGTAAGAACATAATTTAATAAACTAAAGATTGCAGCAATGACTAACCCTATAAAAGGCTGAATGTATAAGCCACTACCAATTGCCATTATTGCAACTACACACCAAAGCAGTCGTTCTTTTGTCCAAGAATTAGCCGTATCTTGATATAAAAATTGTAGCCTTAGCTGTAAATCACTAAATTTCAATAACCATAACGTAAGTAAGTACATACCATAGATAATGGGTGTCATCTGGATACCCGTTGCTAAAAGCACTGGCATTGTCACACCACTCATTAGTATAAGTAAGACAAAAGGAATCACCAATGAATGCGTAAGAGCTTTATTTAAGTAATGACTCATTTGACGCTCTTTTGGTAATAAGAAAACTTGATCTGCTTCATGTAATAACGTCGCTAATTTACCGATAAATAGACTAGCAAACCACATAAAGCCAACAAGAGGTTTAACCCACATTAATTGGTTGATAGTCAAACTTTTGACTAATTCAGAATAATACAAACCAAAGCCACCTATACCAAACATTAAAATTAAAATAAAATGATCGTTAAAGATGTATTTCATGTATTTTAACATTTTAGTTTGGTGCCGACTGACACGCAAACGGTAAAAATCTGACATTCATTATCCCTCCTCTTCTTTAGTTAGAGAAAGATAAATATCATCCAAAGACGAGTCAGGTAATTGAAACTCAGTTCTCAAGTCGGTCATGGAACCATCTGCTCGAACTTCACCATCATGAAGAACGACAAAACGATCACAGTATTTTTCGGCAGTCGCTAGAATATGCGTTGACATTAAAATTGCTGCACCATTTTTTTTCATTTCTTCCATTAATTCTAACAACGCATTAATAGCTAATGGATCTAAACCTAAGAAAGGTTCATCAATAATATAAAGACTCGGTTGTGTTAAAAAGGCACACAAGACCATTACTTTTTGTTTCATCCCCTTTGAGAAATGCACAGGAAACCACTCAAGCTTTTTCTCCAATCGAAATATTCGCAGTAATTTTTCGGCACGTTTAAATGCCTCATCAACTGGAATATCATAGGCCATTGCCGTCACTTCAATATGCTCGCGCAAAGTTAATTCTTCATATAAAACTGGTGTTTCCGGAATGTAGCCAATTTTCTTGCGATAGACCTCAGGATTCGCTGACAACGTATCACCATCAATTGAAATTTGACCCTTTTGTGCTGTCAACAATCCAATAATGTGTTTAATCGTAGTACTTTTCCCAGCCCCATTTAGACCAATTAAACCAACCATCTCACCCGAAGACACATCAAATGAAATATCTTTCAGCACAGGGACATGTCCATAGCCACCTGTCACATGCTCAATTTTCAAACTCATATCTTTCCCTCCGCTAATCCATCTATATAATAGTAGTCTAATTATAACATAATTTCGGTCAATTCCTTTAGATAACAAAATGGATATTTCTTTTCATTTTAATTAATTTTTATGGTAAGGTAAAGGAAAGAAGTTTACTTAAATTATTAGGAGGTATTTTATATGTCTGACTGTATTTTTTGCAACATCGTTAACCGGGAAATACCTAGTTATACTGTGTACGAAGATGAGGACGTTTATGCATTTTTAGATATTACCCAAACAACTAAAGGTCACACGCTTGTGATTCCTAAAAAACATGTTGCGGATATTTTTGCTTATGATGAAGAGTTATCACAAAAAGTCTTCTCAAGAATCCCAAAAATTGCGCGTGCACTAGAACTCGCCTTTCCTGATATGAAGGGACTCAACGTAATTAACAATAATAAAGAACTAGCTTATCAGACAGTCTTCCACTCACATTTCCATTTAATCCCTAGATATGATGAGTCTGATGGATTTAAATTAACCTTTACAAATCATGCTGATGACTACTCACCTAACGATATGCAAGAAATTGCTGATTTAATTAAAAGGAACGTGACTCTATGACATCAAAAAAATTTTCAACTCAGAAATTTTTAAAAGGCTTATTAATTGGAGGAGTATTAGGTGGTAGCACAGGCTTGCTTTTAGCTCCTCGTTCGGGAAAAAAACTCCGTCAAGAAGTTGATACAACGTCACGGAATTTAACTCAGGATTTATTCCAAATCAAACAAGATGCAAAAAACGTGTCACATCAAGTACAACGCGTCTTAACTTTAGTGAACACTATGATCCCTAAAGCCATTGAAGAAACAGAAAAAGATGTGGCTCGTTTTCAATTTAAAGCCAATCCACGTTTGGATGACATCAAACAACAAATAACTAAAATCACTACAGAACTAGATGACTTTCAAAAAACCTTGAAATAATCAGACAGTTTGCTTTTAATCGTACATAAAAGACGATTATATGAAGTTTTATTGAAATTAGTTATCTTAACATTTTTTTTGTATAAATAGTATGTTATAGTTATTATCGTGATTGATTACAATGAATATAATTAAAAATCAATAGAATTAGGAGCGTATGAATTAAATGAAAAAAACATCAATTAAATTAGTTGCAGCAACTGCATTAGGCTTAATCACTTTAGCTGGGTGCTCTGGTGGCGGCAAAGACATCGTAACAATGAAGGGTGGTAAAATTACTCAAGATGAATTTTACACTCAATTAACAAAAGATGAGCAGTCTAAACAAGTTTTAACAGGAATGATTTTTAACAAAATTGCCCTAGAAAACTATGGTAAAGATGTTAGTAAAGAAGCGATTGACAAAGAATATTCAGCTGCTGAAAAACAATATGGCGGGCAAAAAGTCTTTGAAGAAACGTTAAAACAATATAACTTAGACACAAAACAATTTAAAGAAAATATCAAGTCTAATCTTGCTCAAAAAGCGATGATGGAAGCACATGTTAAAATTACTGATGCAGACTTAGAAGAAGCTTGGAAAACATATCATCCAGATGTTGAAGCTCAAATTATCATGGTTGATAAGCAAGATACTGCTGATTCAATTTTAAAAGATGTTAAAGATAATGGCGACTTTGCTAAAATTGCGAAAGAAAAATCTCAGGATACTACTACTAAAGAAGATGGTGGTAAAGTAACGTTTAACTCAACTGCAACAACTAAACCTGAAAATGTCATGATTCCTCAAAACGTTAAAGAAGCTGCTTATAAATTAGAAGATGGCCAAGTATCTGATGTCATCAAAGCTCAAAACCAAATGACTGGTGCAGAAAGCTATTACATTGTCAAAATGGATAAAAACCAGAAAAAAGGCAATGACTACAAACCATTTGAAAAACAATTAAAAGAAGTTGTGAAACAAAATAAATTAGCTGATCCTGCTTTCCAACAAAAAGTTTTAGGCGATGAATTAAACAAAGCCAATGTTAAAATTAAAGATAATCAGTTTAAAGATATCTTAACTCCTTACTTACCGAAAAAAGAAGATACAAAACAATCTGACGCATCTAAAGATAGTCAAGCAACTGAATCATCTAAAGAAGCTTCAACTGATTCTTCTAAATAACGAAACTAAAAAACCAAGTCGATTTATCTTATCAATAAATCAACTTGGTTTTTTGTTTTCTTCTGACTAATGTAACTCTGGATACAATAGCTCTAAAATAGACATTGTTAAACGTCGGCTAGTTCCTTCATAAGGATACACGTGCATATGCATCATTGGATTAAAATTAGCTTCAATAATGCCATAGTCAGCGTGATTGGTGGCTGCTTTTTGATAATCTGGAATAATTAAATCCATTCCGCAAATAACTGCCCCCATTGCTTTTGTCGCTTCTTCAGCAATTTTTTTGTAACTAACGTGCATACTATCTGTCACATCAATTGAGTCGCCACCCGTACTAACATTAGAGTTCTCTCTTAAATAAACGACTTGTTTAGGCTCAGGGATACTATCAAACGTCAATTGTTGCTCTTCCAACATGAGAGCTTCAATTGTTCCAAGCTCAATTTGTTCAAGTGGCGAACGATGATTGGTTCCTCTTAAGCTGTCTTGATTTTTTAGTGCCACTAACTCACGTATCGTATGTTGCCCGTCCCCTGTTACATTAGCAGGGACGCGTAACAATACCGCTAGAGTTTTACCATCCACAACAAAGAAGCGATATTCAGTTCCTGATAAAAATTCTTCAACCAATACATCAGTATCTTCAGCAAAAGCAATCTCTAAACCTTGACGATAAGCCTCTCTTGTCGCGCCTTCTTTAAAAATTGAAATACCCAGTCCAAAATTTGTTGATTTTGGCTTAATGACAATTCCTTTATCGATAAACTGTGCATAATCCTCCATAGCTGACTCAATCGTTTTATAGTCCGACCCTAAAGGAACGCGGAAACCTGCTTTCGCTAACACTTTTTTAGTCACGATTTTATTTTCCATCATTAATGGTACAACATAGTTATCTTTACTCGTCATATTACCATTTTTAACGTATTCAACATGTCCTTTATGCGATAATTTTAAAAATTGGTCTTGCTCATCAAGAACTTCTAGACCAATACCTTTTTGCAAGACATCAAACATAAACAATTGTGTTGATAGCTCCATATGACGGTAGCCTGCTAGCTGATAAGGATGGGTTGTTGCTTCTTGATAGAAATCATTCGCTAGCATTGTTCCAAACTCACCGTTTGTGATACCACGCTCGGTTAAGTAAGATACAATTCGACCTGCTAAAGTCAACTCAGGATGAGCAAGTTGTTCAGCAGCTGTTTGAACCATATCGACATAATAATCAGACATTTCTAATGCTGACGCCATCTTAGCCATCTCAGATAGCAACCATTCACCTTCATCTAATAATTCTGTCTTTTCTAAAGGATGTTCTAATGATACATGATCATTATATTGTGTTCCTTGGCTAATAATCTCATCTGAGATATTTTCTTCTGGTAACCATAACATCAACATAACGAATAAATGGATAAAATCAAGACTCCAATTTGTAATACCATATTTAGCCCAAGGATCAAGATCAATATTACGTAATTCAATGTAGCGAATACCTGACTCTAATAAATCATCCAAATCATTGCCACCACGTAACCGAACAGACGAATAAAATTCTTTTGCTTCGATCAATGCACCCGTATCAACTAAGCGTTCGATGTCATTCACATAAGTATCTAAAGAATTATAGGACACATGAATTTCAGGACGATTAGTGTAGCCATACTGACTATTACGAATACTCCGAACGGGTTGTTTTGGCTCTTCATCCGTGAAGTAACCAGATTCTGCGAACGGTGATGCTCCAATCAAGTAGGTTAATAACCAGCGATAACGTAAGTATTGACGAGAGACTTTTAAATAGATAGCCGTTGACAACTCTGCCATAGATTTAAATTCAGTCTGTTGCTCGAACAATTCCTCTAACATTTCTTTAGGGAATTCAAAGTTATAGTGAATCCCACTAACCATTTGCTTACGTTTACCATAAACTTTGGCTAAGTAACGACGATAATTAACGTCTCCTTGATTAGTTAATTTAGCAATCTTAATACCACAATCACACTCTGGTAAAACAGGTGGCATACTTAAAGGCCACAAGCGTTCCTCTTGTTCCATTGAGCGAATTGATACATCGTGCAATGCACCTAAAAAATTCATAATTTCTGTTGTTGTATCAAAAACAGGTGTGATAAGTTCCATTTGCGTTTCACTAAAATCGGTTTGAATGTAAGGATGATAATCACGGCTACCTAATATACTTGGATGATTCGTTTGAGCCAAATCACCACTTGGCGTTACTCGTTGACTTTCTTTTTCCAAACCAATTCGCATTTTTTTAAAGAGCGCTTTTAGTTT
This sequence comes from Vagococcus penaei, assembly GCF_001998885.1. Taxonomy (NCBI): domain Bacteria; kingdom Bacillati; phylum Bacillota; class Bacilli; order Lactobacillales; family Enterococcaceae; genus Vagococcus; species Vagococcus penaei. The sequence goes on along the minus strand of NZ_CP019609.1, from coordinate 1,569,321 downwards.
AGTCTGCGTTAATTTTTTTTGTAAGTCTTTCATATATTTGAGTTCCTTTACTATAAAGTCTTTTTCACGTGACTATTATAACATTGACGTTTACCATTCTCTATTTATCTGTTTTTACTTTATATTACTACTTAACTATCTGACATTAAACGGTGATAGACATCAATAAATTCACCAACTAAATCAACATATGACATGGCTGTCATTAGGTGGTCTTGACTATGTACAAGAAGCAAAGTAACTTCCGTTTGCTCACCACTCGCTTCTTTTGTTAGCATCTCTGTTTGATGATTATGAGCTGTTTTAATGGCATCTTTGGCTAATTTAAACTTTCGATTTGCTTCCTCAAACTGACCTTTTTTTGCTTCTGCTAAAGCCTCATGGGCTTCACTTTTTGCTTTACCTGAATGAATGATTAAACCCATTATTGCTTTTAATTGCTCTTGTTCCATGATATTCCCTCCTAATAATCAACTATCTTTAAATTTAGTATACAGTACTTTTAATCGAATGACTCACCCTTTTGTCTTAAAATAAAGTAGGCAACATATCCTCTATTAGGTTATGCTGCCTACTTTATTATTTTACGCGACTTTCTTTCTCAATAATCCTAACATAAATGCACTAACAAATGCACCAATGATAACAAATAGTAAATACATAATTGGGTGACTAACTAACATAATAACAAAAATCCCACCATGTGGCGCCATTAATTTAATACCCATGCCACCGACTAAGGCACCTGTTACAACAGATCCAGCTACGAAACTTGGAATCATTCTTAATGGGTCAGATGCAGCAAATGGAATTGCCCCTTCAGTAATAAATGAGAATCCCATAATTAAGTTTGTGACACCAGCTTCTTGTTCTTTTTGTGTAAACTTATTTTTAAATAAGAAACTAGCAATTGCAATTGCTAACGGTGGAACCATCCCACCAGCCATAACAGCAGCCATGACTACACTACCACCAGTCGCAACTGAAGCTGCTAAGGTACCAGTTCCAAATACATAAGCCGCTTTATTAATTGGACCACCTAAGTCGATTGCCATCATACCAGCCAATAATGCTCCTAATAGTGCAGCATTCGCACCTGATAATGACATTAAGAAATTATTTAAACCTGTATTAATCGCACTCATTGGAATATTAACTAATAACATTAAAAATCCGGTAATTAATAAACCAAATACTGGGTAGAATAAAATTGTTTTAATCCCATCTAAAGATTTAGGCAATTTTGCTAAAACTTTTTTCAAGAAGACAATAACATATCCTGCTAAGAAACCACCAACTAATGCCCCTAAGAAACCAGAAGAAGTTGGTTGATCCAAGTTATTCAAAGCAATCCCTGTTGATGCCATGGCACCCGCAGCAAAACCAACAATCAATCCTGGTCTATCGGCAATACTGGATGCAATATAACCAGCTAAAACCGGTAACATGAAATTAAACGCAGTACCACCAATAGCTTTGAAATAAGCAGCTGCTTGATGATAAGACCCTAAATTAGCTAACTGATCTTTCGGTACTCCCATTGTTTGGTCAATTAAGAATGCTAAAGCAATCGCAATCCCACCACCAATAACAAACGGTAACATATGACTAACACCATTCATTAAATGTTTATAAATTTGTGATCCTACACTACCCTTACTTGACTCACCAGATTCCTCTGAGTCATCAGCACCGTTACTATGATAAATTGGCGCTTTACCACCAGTAGCTAAATTAAGTAATTCCTCTGTTTTCTTAATTCCATCACTCACTGGACGGTTCACTAAATGTTTCCCATCAAAACGTGCCATTTCAACATTTTTATCAGCTGCCACAATAACACCTGCTGCACGAGAAATATCTTCAGCTGTCAGACGATGTTTTACCCCATCAGAACCATTAGTTTCAACTTTAATGTCGATACCCATTTCAGCCGCTTTATTTTTCAACGCATCTTCAGCCATGTAAGTATGTGCAATCCCCGTTGGACAAGCGGTAACTGCCACAACATAAGGTTTATCTGATGGTTCACCAGCTTTTTCTTTTGCTTCTTGTTCTTCTTTAACCGCTTCAGCAGCTTCTTTTGCTTCATATTCCTTTTCCGCTGCATCAAATAATTCAATCACTTGATCAGCTGTTTCAACCTCTTTTAACGCTTGAATCAATATCGGATTTAGTAATAAACGAGAGAGACTCGCCAACGCTTGTAAATGTGTATCGTTCGCACCTTCTGGAGCAGCGATCATGAAAAAGAGAAATGTTGGTTGACCATCTAATGATTCATAGTCCACCCCTTTTGGACTTTTAGCAAATAAAACTGTTGCTTGTTTAACTGCTTTATTTTTAGAGTGCGGCATCGCAATACCATCACCTAGTCCAGTTGAAGTTTGGGCTTCACGTGCTAAAATTCCTGCTTCAAATTCTTCTTTACTTGTAATCCGACCTGATTCGTACAACTTAGTGACCATCTCGTCAATGGCAACTTTTTTGTCTGTTGCTTGTAAATCAAGAATCATACAATTAGTTGATAATAAATCAATAATTTTCATCTTTGACCCGTCCTTCTTTTTTTATTTTACTTGCTCAATAGCTACATCTGATACGAGCGATAGAATAGCTTCGCCAGTTGCTAAGTCATCACTAAATGCTGTTGCACTACCAGCAGCTACACCATATTTAAAGGCTTCAATGCTATCATTTGACTTAACAAACTCATTAACAAAGCCCGCAACCATTGAATCACCTGCACCTACTGAATTTTTAAGTTTCCCTTTTAAGCCTGGTGCACGATAGACACCTGACTGAGTGAAAAGAAGTGCTCCGTCTCCACCCATGGAAATCAAGACATTTTTAGAACCCATCTCAATCAATTTTTTACCGTATGGAATCATGTCCTCAATCGAATTAAACGTAACATCAAATAAATCAGCCAATTCATGATGGTTAGGTTTAATAAATTCTGGTCCAAACGGTAGAATGTCAAACAGTGAATCACTGCTAATATCGACAACAAAATGTGCATTATTTTCTTTTACTACCTGAATTAACTCATTGTAAACATCATGAGGTAATCCTTTAGGAATACTTCCCGAAAAGACAACTAAATCTTTTTCAGTTGTTCGAGCAAGCTGTGCTTTCAACTCAGCTAAGGAATCTGCCGATATAGTTGGTCCTTGCCCATTAATTTCTGTTTCAACATCACTTTTTAGTTTAATATTAATACGCGTATCTTCTGATACTTCGACAAAATCTGTGCGTAAGTCTTCTTGAGCTAAAGCATCTTTCACAAAAGAACCTGTAAATCCACCAATAAAACCTAGATTAATTGATTCCGTTCCTAAATTTTTTAAAATGCGCGATACATTAATTCCTTTACCACCAGGAAATTTAAATTCCTCAGTTGTTTTATTTAATTGGTCAGTCTTAAATTCAGGTACTCGAATGACATAGTCAATAGCTGGATTTAGTGTAACAGTGTAAATCATTTAATCTACCTCCTTGATTGTCGTTAACTCCGTTAATTTATGCTTAATTTCATCTGGAACAGTTGTTGTAATGATACTTGCTGCTTCAATATCAGTCACTTTTGAAAAATTGACTTTATTAAACTTCGTTGAATCAGCTAAAATATAAGATCTTTGGGCTTGACCAATCGCAATTTTTTTAGCTTGTGCTTCATATGGGTCAGCTGTAGTATAACCATAATCAATATGAATACCGTTGACTCCCATGAATGCTTTGTCAAAATAATAAGCTTGTAATTGTTCAATGCTCGTGTGACTCACAATTGATTTCGTTTTTTGCCGAATTTCGCCTCCAACAATAATTGTTGGCAACCCAATATCAACACTCAATGTCGCGTGATACACTGAATTGGTAATGACATGACAATCTTTTGTTTGCAAGTAAGGGAGCATGTCATAAGTCGTTGTCCCAGCATCCAAATAGATATAGTCTCCATCATTTACTAATGATGCCGCATAAGCTGCAATTTTTTTCTTTTCTTGCGTGTTTTTGACTGATTTTTCAATCATCGTTAATTCTGGTTCTAATTTAATAATTCGTTTAGCACCACCATGAATTCGTGACAGGAGATTTTCTTCTTCCATTTCTTGTAAATCACGACGAATAGTGGACTCAGAAACATCCAACCTATCCATTAAATCACGATTTTTCACAATATCTTTCAACTCTAATAATCGCAGAATTTCATTTTTTCTTTCTTCTGTCAACATATTAACCAACTCCATAATCTTATTATACCGTCACATTCATTCAAAAGCAATCATATTTTTGATTGAAACGAAAAAAAACAGTCATTATACATTATGTAAATGACTGTTTGATTTTTTTAAGCATACTGCTCAATAACATCCTTAAAGAGACCGTAGACAAATTGATTTGGCTCAAAGTTTTCCAAATCATTAATCCCTTCGCCTAAACCAACTAATTTCACAGGTAGATGTAGTTCATTACGAATAGCTAACACAATACCACCTTTGGCTGTTCCATCTAATTTTGATAGAACAATTCCCGTGACATCTGTCGTATCTTTAAATTGTTTTGCTTGAATTAAAGCATTTTGTCCAGTTGTCGCGTCCACAACAAGCAACACTTCATGTGGTGCCGATGGGTATTCACGTTCAATGATACGCTTCATTTTTTCTAATTCTTTCATTAAATTCACTTTATTTTGCAAACGGCCAGCCGTGTCAACTAGCAACACGTCATAGCCTTCTTTTTTAGTTTTATCAACTGCATCAAAAACGACGGCAGCTGGATCACTACCCGCTGCATGTCTCACAACTTCCACTCCAGCACGTTCACCCCAAACAACTAACTGATCAATCGCACCTGCACGGAAGGTGTCTGCTGCTGCTAACAACACTTTTTTACCTTCTTGTTTATATCGATAAGCTAATTTACCAATACTAGTTGTCTTACCGACTCCATTGACACCAACAAATAAGATAATTGTCGGACCATCTGTTTGTAGGTTAACAGCATTATTTTCCTCTTCACCGTCTGCATCATACAGTTCAACCAATTTTTCAACAATAACTTTTTCAATATCTGCTTGTTTCTTGACGTTTTTTAACTTAACCTCTTCTTGTAATTCATCAGAGATTCGCATAGCAACATCAAAGCCAACATCAGCACCGATTAAAGCTTCTTCTAAATCTTCAAAAAATTCGTCATCAACCATTCGGAAGTTAGCAAATAATTTATTCATAAAACTACCAAAAGTTTTACGTGATTTTTCCAGACCTTTATCGTATTTATCCGTTGTATTTTGTGGTTCTACTTCAACAGTTTCTTCAACCTTTTGAATACTTGGTTCCTCTATTTCAGGCTCAGGTGTTTTTTCAACAATCTGCATTTCTGTCGCATCAACTTCAGCTTCAACTGCTTCATCGATATCTTCATCAATTTCCGCCTGCTTTTCAGGAGTTTCGGGATGAACTGGCTCATTTTCCTCTCCACGAACAGCTTCTTCAATATCCTCATTGGTAATACCAGAATCCGACATACTGTCATTTTCTGATTTTTGATGGTCCGTCTCAGTTAAATCAATGGCTTCTTTCTCATTTTCTTCAATATGTTTTTCAAGCGTTTCTTCTTGTTTCTCACCAAAGACTGCTTTTTTGATTTTATCAAAAATGCCCATTTATTTCTCTCCTTTTAACACAAATTTCTCAACAGCTACCGCAACACCATCTTCTTCATTTGATGGCGCAATGTACTGTGCGATTTTTTTTAATTCAACATTGCCATTTTCCATGACGACGCCTAACCCTGCATATTCAATCATCGATTCATCATTTTCTTCATCACCTAGCGCCATAACTTCACTCTGTTTAATACCTAAAATATCTGTTAATTTTTGAATACCATTTGCCTTACTAACAGTTTTGGGTAAGATTTCTAATAAGTTAGGCCGTGATTTCATGATATTAAACTTAGCATGAAATTCATTAGGAATGTTACTAATTTGTTGATCTAGATAAGACTGAGCCACACCAACTACCATTTTATTAAAAATCTGTGTTTCCGTTAAACTAGCTGTCGTCTGATGAACAAAAGTCAATAGTGGATTTAAGGTTTCATAAATTGACTGGTGTGTTGCAGTTGCAGTTGGTATGTGAATACATTGGTCTTTAGACAAAACATCTAAAGGTAAATCTAATGTCGTCATTAATTCCGCAGTTTCTTTAACATCAGCTAAACTTAATGAATCAGAAAAAATTTCTTCACCGGTGTCATTTTTTTGAATGGCTCCACCATTAAATGTGATACTATAATCACCTGCATCACGTAATTCTAATCGGTCAAGAATTGGTTCAATAGCTATCAACGGACGTCCTGTGCAAATTACTACTTTAACACCCTCACGCTTAGCTTGAACTAAGGCTTGCTTGTTACGATCAGAAATTGTTTTATCATCTTTTAATAACGTACCATCTAAATCAATTGCAATTAATTTAATCACTCGTTCCATCTCCTTCGCACCTAATTTTCGTGACTATCGATTGTAAAATCTTCCATGTGAACTGAAACAATTTTAGATACCCCAGACTCTTGCATTGCGACGCCATATAAAATATCAGCTGCTTCCATTGTTCCTTTACGATGAGTAATGACAATAAATTGCCGGTTATCACCAAAGTTACGTAAATAGTTACCATAGCGAGTCACATTGGCATCATCTAAGGCTGCCTCGACCTCATCTAAAATACAAAATGGCACAGGTCGCGCTTGAATAATGGCGAATAACAATGCAATAGCTGTTAACGCTCGTTCACCACCAGATAGAAGACTTAGCTGTTGTAATTTTTTACCCGGCGGTTGTGCGACAATATCAATGCCCGTATTTAATAAATCCGTCGGGTCCGTTAACGTTAAATCCGCATGCCCCCCACCAAACATATTAGGAAATACTTGTTGAAATTCATGGCGAATATCACTGAAGACATCGTGGAACTTCTCAATAACTAATTGATCCATCTCAGACATCGTTGTATATAAAGCCTCTTTTGCATTAAGCAAGTCATCACGTTGACTCACTAAAAATTGATAACGTTCAAGTAACTCATTATAATCATCAATCGCTTGAAGATTAACTGTCCCTAGCATTTTCAACATCTGCTTCAATTCATTAATCCGTTTTTTTCCTTGTTCAAAGTCAACGACAGGCCCTAAGGTATCTTTCACTGAATCATAATTGGTTTGATATTCTTCAGTTAAATAAGTCGTCAAACGGTCAAGTGTAATATCCGCTTGTTTGCGTGCTACTTCAATCGCAATTTTACGATCTGTTTCTTGTTGTAAGACTTTGTTTTTTCGTCCTAACTCCTGATCGTGTATTGTAATCGTCTGATGAATCGCTTCACGTGATGCCCGTGTCTCTTCCAATCGTACCATAATTTCTTCACGCTGTTGTCTTAATTGAATCATTTTCTCTTCTAATAGTTGATTACGTTCTGAATGTGTCAGTTGCTCACCAGATTCTGACTTAAGTTGTTCCTGAGATCGAGCTAATTCTGACTCTAATTCAGTTAATTGTGCTGTTTTTTCCTTGTAACGTGTTGACAGATGCGTCATACGTTCTGTCATGACAGCTAGCTCTGATTGTTTCGTTGCTAATTGTGACTTGACATCATCACGTTTGCGACTGTTGTCTTCCGCTTGTTGATCCGTCTGATTCATTAGTTGATCCAATAGTTCACGTTTTTTTTGCAACTCTATTCGTGCCTCTTCCAGTTGCTCTTTTTCTTCTTGATACAACACTAAAAATCGCTGTAATTCTTGTTTTTCATACTCAAAAGCTCGGCGTTCTTTACTATATTGAAGAATCATTTGTTCGACTTTTTGTACCTCATTAACGAAAGACTGCTCTTGTAATCTCGCCTCTTCGCCATCCTGACGTAATTTATCTAATGTCTGTTCTAGCGCTTGAAGTGCTGCTTTTTTAGTTAAAACGTCTTGTTCTTTCCGTTGGTACATATCTCGCATTTGGCTAATTTGTTGTGCTAACGTTTGTAAATCGTTCGTTTGATTAAACAAATTACTACTTTGGCCTTTTTTAGTCGCACCACCAGTCATTGACCCACCTGGATTCATCACATCGCCCTCAAGTGAGACCACTCGATATTTATAGCTCAAAGCTTGTGCCAATGCATTCGCTGAGGCTAAGTCTTTCGCAATAATCGTGACTCCTAAAACATTTTGGATAATTGACTGCACTGTTGACTCATAAGTTACCAACTCACTAGCCACTCCAATGAATCCACTAATTTTTTGTGCTTGTTGTCGTGACGTTTCAGGCATAATACGGGATTTAATTGTCGTCAATGGTAAAAATGTTGCACGTCCTGCTCTTTTCTGCTTTAAAAATGTAATGCCCTGACGAGCGCTAGCTTCATCTGACACGACAATATGTTGCGCTGCAGCACCTAAGGCTGTTTCAATAGCTAGACTAAATTCGTTAGGTACCGTGATTAATTCAGCGACAGCACCAATAATCCCCGGTAGTTGCTGTTTTTCCTTTAAGACTGAACGCACACCTTGATAATAACCTGCATAATTTTCTTGTAAATCTTTTAAACTTTTCTCTTTAGCTTGTGCCTGTTGTAGAATTTTTAACGCATCATACATTTGACGCTCATTTGTTTGAACCGCTTCTTTTAATGCTTGATAATTTGCTTGTTCCTGTTGAAAAGTTACCAATAACTTTTCAAGATACGTTTGATGGTTTATTTGACTAGTCTTCAATACTTCCTGACGCGCTTTCGCATCATTCTCTAACGTCAAAAGTTCTTCGTAGCGATCTAAATCTTTTTTATTCCGACGTGTTTCCTGCTCATATTGCTTTTCTAAATGTTTTAAATCATTGTTAATGTTGGTTTGTTGTTGCATCACATCAACGTAATCACCACGCAAATCTGCTAGTTGTTCTTTGGATGATTGACTTAATACCTTTTCCATCTGTGTTAATTCAGCGATAGTCGTCGTGAGACTTTTTTTCTCGACTTGTAATTGTTGTTTCTCAGCTTGGATTGCCAAAATATCTTCTTGAGTCTCACGAATCACCTGTTGTAAAGTGAGTAAAGCTTGTTGGTATTGACCTGCTGATTGTTCCGAATATTTTTGGCGTTCTTCCAATACATTTTTTTGACCCTCAATTTGCTCATATGTTTGCGTAACGGTCAATAGTTCAGACTGGAGCGTTTGTAACAATACATCCAATTGATCCCTTTTGTCACGTGCGTGTGACAACTGCTCTTCAATTTGACTTATCTGCTGTTGTTCTGTCACAACAACAGTCTGAATCATTTCCAATTCTGACGTTTTGTCATCATATGCCTCTTTCATTCTAGCCATTTGCTCTACAGTTACTTGACTATCAATTTCTTTGAGTTCTTCTTTTAAAAGTAGAAATTTTTTCGCACGTTCACTTTGTTCAGCTAGTGTATCCTTTTGACTTTCTAACTCAAATATAATATCGGTCACACGACTTAAGTTATCATCGGTTTCAACTAATTTACGTTCAGCTTCTTTTTTACGTGTTTTATATTTTAGGACACCCGCAGCTTCTTCAAACACACCTCGACGTTCTTCCGGTTTGCTATTAAATATTGCCTCAACTTTCCCTTGAGAAATAATCGAAAATGATTCTCGACCTAAGCCAGAATCCATAAATAAATTAACAATATCTTTTAAACGGCAAGCTTGTTTATTAATAAAAAAATCACTCTCGCCAGAACGTGTTAATCGTCTCGTCACACTCACTTCATTGTAATCAATCGGTAAAGTTTGTTCTGTATTGTCTAAGACAACCGTTACTTCAGCCACATTTAAGGGCGAACGCGAAGAAGAGCCAGCAAAAATTACGTCAGGCATTTTACCACCACGTAAATTTTTTGCTGACTGTTCCCCTAGTACCCAACGAATGGCTTCTGTAATATTACTTTTTCCACTCCCATTTGGCCCCACAACAGCGGTTAACCCATGATTAAATTCAATAACTGTGCGATCAGCGAAAGACTTGAAGCCTGCTATCTCTAATCGTTTTAAATGCACTTAATTTAAGACCCCTTCCCACTTATCTTAATTACTTATCTGTTTTTTCAGCTAGCGCTGCCAGCGCAACTTCTGCCGCTTTTTGTTCCGCAGTTTTCTTAGATTTACCAAAACCAGTCCCTAATACTTTTTTATCTGCACTAACTTCAACGTAAAAAATTCGATTATGTGCGGGACCTTCTTCATTAACTAAACAGTACTCAATTAAAATGTCACCGTTTTTTTGTAATACTTCTTGTAAGACAGTCTTATGATCCATCTCATGTGAAAAAGCACCTGATTCGATTTTTGGAATAACCACTTGATAAATAAATGCTCTTGCTTTCGTCATACCTTGGTCTAAATATAAAGCACCTAAGAAAGATTCAAACAAATCGCATAATAATGATGACCGCTCACGACCACGAGAATTTTCTTCCCCCTTACCCAAACGAACATACTTATCAAAACCACAATCTTTAGCAAATTGTGCTAATGAATCTTCTTTGACAATTGTTGCACGCAATTTTGTCAATTTCCCTTCAGGTAAGTCGGTAAAATGCTTGTATAGATAATCTGAAACAATTAATTCTAATACAGCATCTCCTAAAAATTCTAGACGTTCATTATCGGTTAATTCCAAATGTCGATGCTCATTCACATAGGATGAATGCGTAAAAGCTTGAGCTAATAAATCAATATCTTTAAAGCTCACATCATAAGTCTTTTTCAGTAAAGCTAATAATTCTTCGTGCATAATCTGACATCCCTTCTTTTATACTGAACATCTCTTATTATACTTGGTTTTTTTGTGATTTAAAATAAAAACTATCAATTTAGGAAGATTTCCTAAATTGATAGTTTTAAATGTGCTTATTTATTATTCTCTTGTATCAGATGTTACACCAATCTTAGCCCATGCATCACGGCCCTTAACAACATCCCAGTTAAAGTCTGTTACACGTTTACTAACTGGAAGTATTTCACTACGGAATAATGTAGGAAAGGCAAATGCTTCATCATGTGCATAGTTTTGCCAATCTTTAAAGACTTTCAAACGATACTCAGAATCAAATGCTTTATCTGAGTCCATATCACTCAATAGTTTAGAGTTTTCTTCAGATTCAAATCGCGTGAAGTTAAATGCTGCAGTTGGTCCATATAATGACGTTTGAGATGGATTAAGACCAACAGACCAGGCTGCTTGGTATACATCAATCTCTGGATCATCATTTTGAACTTTATCATAGAATTGGTTAAAGTCAATTAAACGACCAGTTGCTAATTTTACATCTAAGCCAATCGCTTTCCATTGATCCATGTAGTACTCTGCTAATGGTTGCGCTGTTTCACCACCGGCCATTGAAGCAAACTTAATTTCTAATTTGTTGCCATCTGGGTCACTACGGAACTCGTCACCATCTTTTTTCTTATAGCCAGCATCATCTAGTAATTTGTTAGCTTTGTCGATGTCTTGTGTGTAACCTTTTAATTCCTTATCGTTAAAATCACCTAATGCTGGCGGAATTAATGAGTTAGCTCCCGAACGCAAGCCGTAATAGAATTTATCTCCAACCGCTTGATTATCAACAGCATAAGCCATTGCTTGACGTAATGATTTGTTTGACATCTTAGCTTCTGGGTTATAAGATACGCCACCTTTTTCTTTATCCCATTTACCCATTTTGAATCCAATATACGTGTAACTAAATTCTGGACGACCTAACATTTCGTATCCTTCAACATCTTTGTAAGATGGATAAGTGTCCGTTGGCATTGAGATTACCATGTCATATTTTTTCGCTTTCAAACCTTCAACGACAGAGTTTGTTGGTGTTTGACGGAAAATAATTTTGTCTAGTTGAGGCTTATCACCATAGTAATACTCGTTTGGTGTGTATTCAACACTTTCACCACGTGTGATTTTAGCCATTTTGTATGGTCCAAAAGAGACAGGATTTTTACGGACAGCATCACTTGATTCCATGTCTTTTACAGGAATATCTTTAAAGATATGCGCTGGCATAGCATTTTGCCATGCACCACCATCACCACTAGCTGTTAAAATCCCAGGATCGACACTTTCATAAGTAATTTCAACTGTTTTATCGTCAATTTTCTTAATACCTGAAATGTTATCCGCTTTGCCTTCATGGTATTCTTTCATACCGATAATTTTTTGCATTTGTGCTCCGTAACGTGTACCAGGATAATCTTTATTTCCAATAACTAGATATGGTTGGATAATGTCGTCAGCAACAACTGGCTTACCATCTGTCCACTTAGCATCCTTAACTAACTTAATCGTCACTTTCTTCGCATCTTTATCTAAATCAAGAGTTGCAACTCCACTATCATCAATTTGAAACTTATCATCATAACCGAATAATGATTCGAATGCTGGTCCCATAAATTCTGAATCGTATGCATCTTTATTAAATGCTGGATCGAATAATCCTTGGAAGGAAGTATCCATGGCAACGGCAACATCTAATGTACCTTTACCTGTTGCTTTGTCTTTATTTTTTGTTTCAATTGGAAACTTAGAGATATCTTGAACCTCTTCACTTTTTTTCTTTCCACCGCTACTTTCTTTTCCACTATCTTTACTACCACACGCAGCTAGACCAACAGTAACTGCTGCACCAAGTGCTACTACACTAGCAAGTTTTTTATACTTCATTGTCAAATCCCCCTTGTTTTTTCATTCTATTTCTCTACTTACATATTAGAATCTCGTCTTACGACAGTTGATTGTTATTTCATGATAAAATAATTAGAAACTAATAAGATATATTATGATTATATTAGAGTTATTAGAATTTTTCAAGCTTTTTGCCATAAATTATTTTTATAATTTAAAAATAAGCAAAAAATAATGTCTCAAATATTGATTAAACAATGTTTGCAACATTATAAAAAAATGATAAAAAATATTTTACACTTATTTTAATCATAATTATCTCATAATAATAAAAAAAAACAGACAAAGCTTGTAGGCTTTTGTGGCTCTATAATTTAAAGGACTGATGAATCAAAATTTGATTCATCAGTCCTTTTTTAGTTTATTTAAATATAAAACATGTCGTCTATCTAGTAAAATTTAAGTACCACCAAAAATCTAAGATAGAAAGGACGACATGTCGTGAATAATCATATCAAAAAAATGCTACGAATTACAGATGAACATTTATATTTAACAAATACGGAGGAAGCTAAAGTTAAAGGAAAGAACTCTTTAATTATCTTTGGCATCTATTCTCCCATGCCTTCGGCTTGTAAATCCTGTGGGTCAACTGTTGTTGATAATGAAGGAAAAAGTGTGGTTGTTAGGAATGGAAAAAAAGAAGTAACTATTCGATTAGATTCTTATCAAAATATGCCTACTGTTTTAAAACTAAAGAAACAACGATTCCATTGTAAAAACTGTTCTCACAATTGGACCGCACAGTGTTCTATTGTTGAAAAAAATTGTCATATCAGTAAATTTATTACTTTGAAGATTTTAGAATTATTAACTGAGAAAATCTCTATGACAGTTATATCTAAACAATGCCAAGTTTCTTTAACTACAGTTTTAAGAGTTCTTAAGTCCGTTGAATCACAGCTCCCACAACAACTTAAACCTCGATCTTTTCCAGAAGTTTTAATGGTAGATGAGTTTAGATCTCACGCTAGTTATGAAGATAAAATGAACTTCATATGTGCTGATGGGAAAACAGGTGAATTAGTGGACGTTTTACCTAGTAGGAAATTAGAGAAAATCATTCCTTACTTTAATCGCTCTTCATTGGAGGAACGGAGAAAAGTTAAATTTTTAGTAACAGATATGAATGCAGCTTACTTTCAATTGACTAAAACAGTCTTTCCTACTGCTAAGCTAGTCATTGATCGATTTCATATTGTAAAGCATTTGAACACTGCTTTTAATGATTTGAGAGTACGAGAAATGAAGACATTAGTTGCCAACAAGAAAAATTCAGAAGCCAATAAATTAAAATCAAACTGGAAATGTCTTCTGAAAAATCAAACAACTATTTCCATTTCAGAATTCAAAACCTGGAGAAGCTTTCCTTCTCCAAAGCATCCTCTTTTAACGGAATCTATGATGATTGATCGACTACTTTCATTCTCTTCTAATCTAAAAGAAGCTTATGATATCTTTCATTTACTAATGTATCACTTTAGAAACAAAGATGACCAGTCATTTTTCGAACTATTGAAAGATTTACCCGATAGCTTGGATAGACAATTTAGAAATAAAATAGACAATCTGATTTCCTACGAGGAAGGTATTCGAAATGCCCTAAAATATAATTTTTCCAATGGAAAAATCGAAGCTAAGAACACTCATATAAAAACTCTTAAAAGAGTTTCCTACGGGTTCAACTCCTTTACGAATATGCGCATAAGAATTTTCTTGATAAACGGCCTTATTAAAATTAAATAACTAAAAAAGATGATAAATCTGAGAATAATCTCAAATTTATCATCTCATATATCCGACTCATCAGTCCGATTTGACAAAGAGCCGCTTTTGTCTGTTTTAAGATAATTATTCTCTTGATTCAGCAGTTACACCGATTGTTGACCAAGATTTTTGTCCTTTAACATTATCCCAGCTATAATCAGTCACGCGATTACTTACAGGACGAACTTCATTACGGAATAATGTAGGGAAGACAAATGCTTGGTCATGAGCATATTCTTGCCATTCTTTAAAGACTTTTAGACGATATTCAGAATCAAAAGCTTTGTCAGAATCCATTTCATTTAATAATTTAGTGTTTTCTTCATCAGCAAAACGAGTGTAGTTAAAGGCTGCTTTTGGTCCATATAACGCTGTTTGAGAAGGGTTATAACTTACTGACCATGCACCTTGATACACATCAATTTCTGGATCATCATTTTCTAATTTATCATAGAATTGGTTAAAGTCAATTAGACGACCTGTCGCCAATTTCACATCTAGACCAACAGCTTTCCATTGATCCATGTAGTACTCAGCTAATGGTTGAGCGGTTTCGCCACCAGCCATTGAAGCAAACTTAATTTCTAACTTGTTGCCATCTGGATCGCGACGGAATTCTTCACCATCTTTTTTCTTGTAACCAGCATCATCTAATAATTTATTGGCTTTATCAATATCTTGTGTGTAACCTTTTAATTCTTTATCATTAAATTCACCTAATGCAGGTGGAATTAATGAGTTAGCACCCGTACGTAAGCCGTAGTAGAATTTATCTCCAACAGCTTGATTGTCAACAGCATATGCCATTGCCTGACGTAAAGATTTGTTAGCCATCTTAGATTTAGAGTTGTAGGCAACTTCGCCTTTTTCTTTATCCCATTTACCCATTTTGAAACCAACATAAGTATAACTAAATTGTTCGCGACCTAAAATTTCATAGCCTTCGACATCTTTATACGTTGGATAAGTATCAGTTGGCATTGCAATGACCATATCATATTTTTTTGCTTTTAAGCCTTCAACGACAGAGTTTGTTGGTGTTTGACGGAAAATTAGTTTATCTAATTTTGGTTTTTCACCATAGTAGTGCTCATTTGGTGTGTATTCAACACTTTCACCACGTGTGATTTTAGACATTTTGTATGGTCCAAAAGAAACAGGATTCTTACGTACTGCATCACTTGATTCCATACCTTTAATAGGAAGATCTTTAAAGATATGAGATGGCATGGCATTCTGCCAAACTCCACCGTCACCATCAGCTGTTAAAATACCAGGATCGACACTTTCATAGGCAATCTCAACCGTTTTATCATCGATTTTCTTAATACCAGAAATTGAGTCTGCTTTGCCTTCGTGATATTCTTTCATCCCTAGAATTTTTTGCATTTGAGCACCATAACGCACACCGTTATACTCTTTGTTACCAATAATTAAATATGGTTGGATAATATCATCAGCAATAACTGGTTTGCCATCTGACCATTTAGCATCTTTAATTAATTTAATTGTAACTTTCTTAGCCTCTTTATCTAAATCAAGAGATGCAACACCACTATCATCAATTTGGAATTTATCATCAAATCCAAATAGAGTTTCGAAAGCTGGTTCCATAAAGTACACATCAAATTGATCCGAGTTAAATGCTGGATCAAATAATCCTTGGAAAGATGTATCCATAGCAACAGCAACATCTAATGTCCCTTTGTCAATGGCTTTCTTGTCATTTTTAGTTTCTTTAGGGAATTTAGCGATATCCTGCGCTTCTTCGCCTTTTTTTCCACCACTGTTTTTTCCACTATCTTTACTACCACATGCAGCTAAACCAATTGTAACAGCTGCGCCAAGTGCTATCGCACTTACTAATTTTTTGTACTTCATTTCAATCCTCCTAGTTTTTTTAACCTAAACGTTGACGAGCATCTGCTGAACGTTTAAATGCTTGGCCGACATAATTTATGCTTAACATCAATACTAAAATCAAAATTGATGCTGGTACCCAAATCCATGTTTTATTAGCTAAGACATCACCACTTGCAGCATAGCCAATCAAAGTTCCTAAACTTGGTGTCGATTGCGGCAATCCAAATCCTAGATAGGATAGAGTTGTCTCAATCCCAATATTTCCGGCAAAGTTCATTGTTAAGTTCGTAATAATTAATGAGCTCAAGTTTGGCATTAATTCACCAAACATGATTTTAAAGTCGCTTGTGCCAAGTGTTTTTGATGCACTGATGTAGTCACGACGAACTTCAGAAAGTGTTTTCCCTCTAAATAGACGTGCTTTAGCTACCCAGTAGAATAAACTCATAATCATAACAAATGATAAAACATTGTAGTTTGGAATAATCGTAACAAATACAATAATAATCATCATAATTGGTAAAATCATGATAAAATCGACAATACGCATGATAACTCCATCAATAAAGCCACCATAATAACCGGCGATAATCCCTAAACCAACACCAATAATTGAGGTTAAAATAGTGATTAAGAAACCAATCGTGATTGAGTTTCTTGCCCCAATAATTAATTGACCAAAGACATCACGGCCACCTTCATCTGCCCCTAAAATCCAACCATCTCCTGGAGCATTGTATTTATCTAAGATACTAACTTTCATAATCGATGCTTGATCCATAAATAGTGCTGAAACAAAAATCCCAACTAATAGGACAACTAATAAAATTAATGATGCCATCGCTAATTTATCTTTTTTAAATTCACGAGCAATCATTTTAAGACCTGTTGGCGGTATACTTACCACTTCAGGTTGATTATTTTCTGTTTTACTCATTATACTATCTCCTTTCTTAATTTTTTAGGTGTTACTGAATACGAATACGAGGATCTACAATACTCATGACAATATCTGAGATCAAGTTCCCGACGATTGTAACAATCCCTAAAATTAATACAAGAGCAGTAATAACGGAATAATCACGCCCATTAATAGCATCAATAAACAATTTACCAATTCCTGGATAAGCAAATGTCGCTTCAATAACGACAGATCCACTGATTAATGCAGTAATTTCGTAACTTAACTGTGCCGCAATTGGTAATGACGCATTTCTAAAGATATGACGTGTGAAGACTTTATTTGTCGGTACACCTTTTGCACGAGCTGTTCGAACAAAATCTAGTTGCTTCGCATCAATAACCTCATTACGTAAATACTGAATCGTTACAGCTGTTGCTAAAATTGCTTGGGTAATCGCTGGTAAAACCATGTGATAGAATCGACTACCAAAATAACCAATTGTTCCTTTAATCGCACCACTATCAACAGAACCTGTTGTTGGGAACCAATCTAAACGGTAACCAAAGAAAAATAGCATGATTAAAGCAAAGATAAAGGTTGGTACCGCAAAACTAACGAAGTTGTAGATAACCACTGATTTATCAAACAAAGAGTTTTGGTATCGACCAGAGAATAAACCTAAGGGTAAAGCAATCGCATACGTTAGGATAACTGTTAATAACGATAACCAAATAGTATTCGTTACACGTTGGCCAATGATTTCAGTTACTGGTAATTTATACAAGAAACTTTGACCAAAATCACCCTTAAGTGCATTCAATACCCAACGAGCATATTGCTCATACCATGGATCATTTAACCCGGCAGCTGCACGCATACGCTCAATCGTTGCTGGGTCAGTATTTGGATTAATTAATCCGGTAAACGGATCTCCAGGCATTGCTTTTGCTAAAATAAAAATAAACAAGCTCAAGACGATGATTTGAGGAATCATCATTAACACACGACGAAGTATTGTTTTCCACATAATTAGTTCCCCTCACTTTCAATATGCTTAACTGCTGCTTGATGAGTTGGACTAATACGTTGTAAATCATACACTCGACCATTTTCATCGTAGTATTGATTATACAACTCTTGGAATTCTCTATCGACGCGACGACGTTCTTCTTTATGTTTTTCACGATTAGCCACATCTATTTTAGGAATGGCAGATAATAAACGTTGTGTATAAATATGTTGAGGGTTATTATAAATATCCTCACGTGTCCCAATCTCAACAAAACGACCCTTATTCATAATAGCAATATTGTCACACATGTGTTTAACCACACCTAAATCATGTGAAATAAATAAGTAACTTAGGTTGTACTCTTGTTGGATTAGCTTCATAAAGTTTAATACTTGCGCTTGTACTGATAAGTCCAAAGCAGATACTGGCTCATCCGCAATAATTAATTTAGGGTTAGTCGCTACTGCTCGAGCAACACCTAGCCGTTGACGCTGACCACCAGAAAACTCATGTGGGTATTTGTAAAGAGCATCAGTTGGCATCCCAACAATATCTAATAAACCTTGAATCTTTTTCTTTTCTTCTTGATCAGTCAAGTTTTCAAAGTTACGAATTGGCTCACCAATAATATCAATTACACGTTTTTTTGGATTCAAACTAGACATTGAATCTTGGAAAATCATCTGAACATCTTTATTGTAATCAATTTTTTTACGTTCTTTTTTAGTTAGAACACTGTTACCCTCAAAACTAATTTCGCCAGCAGTTGCTTTTTCTAGACCAACAATCGTTTTACCAATGGTTGATTTACCAGAACCAGACTCACCAACTAAACCATATGTTTTACCTGCTTCAATTTCAAAATTCACACCATCCACGGCGTAGACATAATCAACAACTTTATTGAAGAAACCGCCACGAATAGGATAGTGAACTTTTAAGTCTTTAATTTCTATTAATCCCATTTACGATTCTCCTTCTTCTTTAAAGTGGAAGTGCTTGTAACATGTACATCGCACAAAATGTCCTGGTTCAACTTCATGTAATGTTGGCGTTTCTTCATGTGCACTTTCAGGAATCCAAGGAATCCGTTCAGCAAAACGACAACCAGTCCGTTTCATGTTTTTCAACGACGGCACAACACCTTCGATTACGTGTAACTCAGAATCGTGTGCGTCTTCTTGTGGTATCGAATTTAATAAAGATTGTGTATAAGGATGTAATGGATTACTAAACAACACATCAACATTCGCTTCCTCAACAACTTGGCCAGCATACATTACAGCGACACGGTCAGCTGTCTCTGCTACAACACCCAAGTCATGAGTAATTAAAATAATTCCAGCTTCTGTTTCTTTTTGTAAATCATTTAATAAATCTAAAATTTGTGCTTGAATCGTCACATCAAGAGCAGTTGTCGGCTCATCAGCGATAATAATTGGTGGCTTACATGAAATAGCAATTGCGATAATCACACGCTGTCTCATACCTCCTGATAACTCATGTGGGTATTGTTTCGCCACTCGTTCAGGATTGACAATTCCTACTTGATTTAGTAAATCGATGGCACGCTTTTTACGGTCCGTTTCATTCATATCTGTATGGTAGTATAACGCTTCAGCAATTTGATCACCGATTCGCATTAAAGGATTCAACGCTGACAAAGGATCCTGGAAGATCATTCCAATGTCGTTCCCCCTGATTTTGTTATACAATGTTTCTGACAAACCAACTAAATTTAAATCATTATAAATGATATCACCCGTAATTTTAGTTTGTTTAGGATCTTGTAACCCCATGATTGTCATTGCCAAAGTACTTTTCCCACACCCAGACTCACCAACAATTGCTAAAATTTCATTTTTATCTAGGGTAAGAGATACTCCATCCACAGCGTCATAATAATTATCTTTGATCCGAAACCCCGTGTGAAGATCTCTTACGTCTAATAATTTGTTGTCTTCAAACAATAGAATTTCTCCTTTCTTGTGTTATTCCCTAACTAGTTTTTGTATAGTCAACGATTCATTTTTTACCATTAACACCTTAAAATTAAAAATAGCATAAGATATCTTATAATTATATTAGAATTTACTGGTTTCCGCAACTATTGTCACCCATTTTCACCATAAAAAGCGTAATTTTTTTCTTTTTATTCTATTAAACCTTGATTTAATAACGTATTTAATAAAAGACAATACTTTATTAAAGATAGAAAAAGGCTATATCAATAGAAAAACGACTAATAAACGTTGAAATCCTATTATAAAAAAATAAAAATGATAAATTTCTCATTTAGTTAAATATTATCTCATAATATCAAAAAAGAATCAATACGATTTCTATCACATTGACTCTTTGAGTACACTATTCACGCTCACTGATGAGCCATGATATAATCAACCGCACCACCGACTGTTTCAATCTTTTCAGCGTCGTCGTCGGAAACTTCTTCATTGAATGCATCTTCTAACTCTAAAACAAACTCCATAATCGCTATCGAATCCGCTTGTAAATCTTCTTTAATTCGAGTATTTTCAGTTACCTGTTCGTCATCGACATCAAAATGTTCGACAATAATATCTTTAATTTTACTGAAAACTTCTTCTCTCGTCATGCTAATGGTACCTCCTAGTAGTTGTTAAAAAATTGATAAAGCAAGATAAATTCCTACTTAATTCTACTCATAAAAAGAACATTTGTCTATTCTTTCAGGCATTTTTATTAGTTATTAGTTAGTGGTTTTATCTTCAAAATAAATTCTTAAGTCGTGAATGACATTCGTTTGCTGCATTTGATTAATCTGACGTACAGCAGATTTAATTGATTCAGGATCTGATGATCCATGACACTTAATCACTGCACCTTTCAAACCAAACAAAACAGCACCCCCATGATTAGAGTAGTCCATTTGATTTTTTAAATTCATTAGGCTATCTTTCATCATTAATGCCCCCATCTTACCCTTAAAGCCACTTTCTTTTACAGACTCTTTTAAAACAGACATCATGGACATCGCTGTGCCTTCCATTGTTTTTAAGACAGCATTACCAGTAAATCCATCTGTTACAACAACGTCCGCTACACCATTAAATAAGTCACGGGCTTCAATATTACCAACAAAGTTAATGTCTGACGATGCAGCCAACAAATCATAGGCCGCCTTAGTTAACTCACTCCCTTTTGTTGCTTCTGTTCCATTATTTAGTAGCCCCACACGTGGATTAGTCACTTGACGAACATTTTTTGCATAAAATGTTCCTAGTACAGCGTAGGTTAACAAATGTTCTGGCTTATTGTCTGCATTTGCACCCATATCAATAAAATCAAATCCATCTGAATCACCTTTAAAAACAGGTAGCGTCGACATTAGGCCGGGACGCTCGATATTCTTAATCCGTCCAACGATAAATAATCCAGAAGCCAATAAAGCACCAGTATTTCCAGCAGATAACACCGCATCCGCTTCACCATTTTTCACAGCTTGTGCTGCTAAGACCATCGACGCTTGTTTTTTTCGACGAATTGATTTAACCGGTTCATCGTCACTCTCAATTTTTTCATCAGTATGAACAATTGTTATATTTGTTAAGTCTGATAGATATTTTTTAATCTCAGGTTCTTTTCCATAAAGAATAAATTCAATTTCCGGAAAATCTTTCCGAGCTAATGCAACACCTTCAACAATTGCTTGAGGGGCATTATCTCCACCCATTGCATCGACTGCAATCTTTACCATATTTCTCCCTCTTTCATCTAAGTATTTATCGCTGTCCTTAGTTTACATCACTTTTAAAGACTAATCAAAATAATCTGATTGCGCTTAGGATGTCTCTAAAACTTGATATAAGCATTGATTTTCAGGTCTTTTATACCATTCTTTTTGTTGCCATAATAGAATTGCTTCCACTCGAGCAACCTCTAAAATTTGTGCATCGGCTACCATATCACCAACTCTAAACTCTGGTAAACCCGACTGCTTAGAACCAAAGAAATCACCAGGCCCACGCATTTCCAAATCTCTTTCACTTAAAACAAAGCCATCTGTCGTTTCTGTCATGATTTTCATACGCTCTTTGCCTTGCTCGCTTTTAGGATTGGCAACTAAAATACAGTAAGAGGCTAGTTGCCCACGTCCAACACGTCCACGTAACTGATGGAGCTGCGCAAGTCCAAAGCGATCGGCATCCATAATCATCATCATCGTAGCGTTAGGGACATTAACACCAACTTCAATGACAGTTGTTGACACTAAAATTTGTAAATCATTATTTTTGAATGCTGTCATAATCGTTTCTTTCTCTTGGCTTTTCATCTTGCCATGCAGTAAACCTACATTAAAATTTGGCGCAAAGAAAGATTGCAGATGTTCATAAATTTCTTGTGCATTTTTGACATCTAACATCTCAGACTCTTCAATTAACGGACAAATCACATAAGCTTGCTGTCCATTTTTCAACTGACTAACCATCCAAGTTAAAACCGTATCAACTTGCTTAGGGAGAATCCATTTTGTCTCAATTGGTATCCGTCCAGCTGGCAATTCATCGATGATTGATACGTCCATTTCTCCATATGCAGTGATAGCCAAAGTTCGAGGGATTGGTGTCGCGGTCATAAATAAGACATCAGGATTATTGCCTTTTTCACGTAATATCTTACGCTGGTTCACACCAAAACGATGTTGCTCATCTGTAATAACAAAACCTAAATTAGCAAACAGGACATCGGCTTGAATTAATGAGTGCGTCCCCACAACTACCGTCACTTCTCCACTGGCAAGCCCTGCTAAAATCCGTCGCTTTTCTGCCGCTTTCGTTGAACTCGTTAATAGTTCTACAGTCACACCCGTTTGAGAAAATAAGTCTGACAAACTTTCCATGTGTTGTTCCGCTAAAATTTCGGTCGGTACCATTAAAGCTCCTTGATATCCTGCCGTAGCTGCAGCATACAAAGCAATTGCGGCCACAATTGTTTTTCCACTACCAACATCTCCTTGCAATAATCGGTGCATATGATTCGGACTTTTTAAATCAGCACAGATTTCATTGACAACTCGTTTCTGAGCTACGGTCAATTCAAATGGTAATGTTTGAATAAATCCTTTTAAACGTTTAATATCATAATCAATTTGCGTTCCGTAATTTTTTTCATTTTCTTGACGTTTTAGTTGAATCATTTTAACTTGAAATAAAAAAAACTCCTCAAAAGCTAGACGTCTACGCGCTAATTGATTTTGTTTAGTATCTTTAGGAAAGTGCATTGCATACGCAGCTTCGATTTTAGGCATTAAACGATACTTATCTAGTAACCAATCAGGTAAGTTTTCTTCTATATAATGTCCATATAATTGCCATGCATCCTTAATCAAATTAACTAAGGTTGTCTGTCTAATCTGTTTCGTCACGTGATAAATAGGGGAGTAATCAAGTTCTTGATCTTGTGTCGCCAAAATTTTCATACCCGATAACGCTTTACGTTTCGCATCCCACTTGCCATAAATTGCAATTTCTTCAGCTGTCACAATTTTGGCTTTTAAAAAGGGTTGATTAAAAAATGTCACATTAATCACCGCATGATCAATCATCATACGAAAGGTTAAGCGACTTTTTTTAAAGCCATAATAGTTAACGACTCCTTCACTTAAAACAGTTCCTTTTAGTACCACTTTCTCTTGATCTTGAATATCTTCTATTTTTTTTTCTTGAATATCATCGTAGCGAAACGGATAGTAGGTTAACAAGTCATAAATAGTTTGAATACCTAAACTATTTAAAATAGTCGCTCGTTTTGGCCCAATCCCTTTCATCGATCCCACCGGTTGCAATAATTCAGACACTACTTAACCACTCCTTTCTATTTATTTAATGATGTTAAAAAAGCCAAACAAAATGTTTGGCTTTTTAATGTATTGCTTATTCAACAGCAAAGATGTATGGATAAACAGGTTGTCCACCATCATGAATTTCAATTTCTAAATCGGCATTAATACTTAGCAAAGCTACCTCTAATTGGTGAGCATCATCTAAATTACCATCTTGACCAACAATGATTGTAACAATCTCTGCATCATCATTTAACATATCTTTCAATGTATCGATTGATGCAGTCATACAATCAGAATTAGATACGACAATCTTGCCTTCAATCATACCAATATAATCATTTTTCGTAATGTCAATTCCATCAATGGCTGTATCACGAACGGCTGTTGTTACTTGACCACTGACCACTTCGGCTAACATATCACCCATTGCTTGTTGGTTACTTTCAAGATCCGCTTGCTCATTAAAGCCTAATAAAGCTGTCATCCCTTGGGAAATAGTTTTTGATGGCACCACAATTGTTGGAACTTCACTCACTTCCGCCGCTTGATCAGCTGCCATAAAAATATTTTTATTATTAGGTAAAATAATGACCTGTTCTGCATGTACTGCTTCGATAGCTTTCACAATATCCTCAGTACTTGGATTCATTGTTTGACCACCACTAATAATATAGTTTGCACCCATACTCTTAAATAACTCTTGAACCCCTTCACCTGCTGCAATGGCAATAATACCATAAGGAACACGTGCTTTAGCAGGAACTTCGGTTTCTTGTTCTAATAACGTTTCATGCTGTAAGCGCATGTTGTCGACTTTAATTTTAATTAATGAACCAAATTTTTGACCGTAATTCATCACTTCACCTGGATGTTCAGTATGGACATGAACTTTAATAATTTCATCATCCGCAACAACCAATAATGAATCGCCAATTTTGTCTAGATAGTTTCTAAATTCATCATAGTCAAATTCACTGTCAACAGTTGGACCTTCACCAATACGTACCATAATTTCCGTACAGTATCCAAATTTAATATCTTCAGTTGCCAAATGACCATGAACACTCTTATGATGTTCTACATTAACCATCTCATCCATTTGTGTAATGCTTGGTTGATGTGCGTCGCTCTCAACGATTTTACCAGATAATGCTTCTAGGAATCCTTCATAAACAAAAACTAGCCCTTGACCACCACTATCAACTACCCCAACTTCTTTTAATACAGGCAATAAATCAGGTGTCTTTTCAAGCGCTTTTTTAGCACCAGTTAATACTGCTTGCATAACTGCCACACAATCATCCGTTTCTTTCGCTTTTTTATCACCAGCGATTGCCGCACCGCGTGATACAGTAAGGATAGTTCCTTCTACTGGTTTCATTACCGCTTTGTATGCTGTTTCCACACCATTTTTAAATGCGTCAGCTAAGTTCTGAGCCGTTAAAGTCTCACACTCTAAGACACTTTTTGAAAATCCACGAAATAATTGTGACAAAATAACGCCAGAATTACCACGAGCTCCCATTAATAATCCTTTTGATAAAATACCTGTTAACTCACCAACATGCTGACTTGCTGATTCTCTAACAGCTTTTGCTCCACTTGTCATTGACAAATCCATGTTTGTTCCAGTATCACCATCTGGTACTGGGAACACGTTTAAGGAATTAACAAATTCAGCATTTTGATTTAAACGTGTTGCTCCAGCTTGAACCATTGCTTGGAATTGCCCTCCGTTAATTGCTTTTACTTCCACAAATCGTTCCTCCTTGTTCGATTAAAAACTATCTTAGTTATCCATTTATTATTTTTAGTCCGGTTGAACGCGTACACCTTGAATAAAAATATTAACAGAATTCGCAACAACACCAAGCATTGTTTCAAGATTATATTTTACTTTTTCTTGAACATTGCGGCTTACTTCAGAAATCTTCGTTCCATAACTTACCACAATGTAAACATCTACTGCTACGCCATTTTCTTCTTGACGTACTACAACACCACGTGAGTAATTTTCTTTACCTAATATTTCATTTAAATTATCTTTAATTTGATTTTTACTTGCCATTCCGATGATTCCATAAATATCCGTAGCGGCACCACCCACAACAGTAGCAATGACCTCATTGGAAATTTCAATGGTACCAGCTTGTGTTTTAATTGTTACAGCCATGTTATTACCTCCTTAAAGTCAGTATTTACCCATTATCATCCTTCAGTTTATCATACCAACGCCTTTTATAAAAGAAAAAAATAGCGATAATTCTGACTAACAAACTTTTTTACTTAGTTATACCTAATTTTTTTATTGCATTAATGTCTAAACTGTGATAAATTATTCTAGTATGATTAGAAAAATCAGATTATATTCAAAGCAAAGGAGGGAATATCATGGCAAAAGAATGTTATATAACTGGGCGTAAAGCTAGATCTGGTAACAACCGCTCACACGCAATGAACGCAACAAAACGTACTTGGAAAGCTAACTTACAAAAGGTTCGTATTTTAGTAGACGGCAAACCAAAAAAAGTTTGGGTTTCTACTCGTGCTTTGAAATCTGGTAAAGTAGAACGCGTTTAATTTTAATACTCATTAATGTTCAACTGATGAGCACTTGATCATCGGTTGTTTTTTTATGAAAAGAAGACGACACGTAAACAATTATGTTTACGTGTCGTCTTCTTTATTTAGTCCATTGTAAAAACGTAGACTTTTGAAAAATTATTCGAATTGTACAATCGATCAATTCGGTTTCCTTCACCAACCGAATGCCAGATTAGATTATCTTTCGGGTTATTGCCCCAGAAAATACCTAAGTGACAATCTGGCAATGCGATATTATAATTAGGCTCAAAATATAAAATATCACCCTTACGAGCCTTACCACTAGCGATCATTTCAGATGCATTATTAAAAATATGGTACTCTGTCTTCGCTCTCAACGTATCACGCCAATTATAGCCATTAGCAACACCACCCCACGCATTGGATACTTGCGTGATACGGTTAATATTACCTCCAGAACGTTGAATAACATCTGCGATAAAGCCTGTACAGTTCATACCTGGTCCATAATAAGTTGGTGCACCTTTAGGGCTTAAATACTTCGCTGGCTCAGGTTTACCAAAAGAATTAGATAAGCCTCGATATGGTGTTGTTAAGTAGAAACGATCATTACGATGACTATTTAGTAAAGAAACTACCCGTTCTCTCGAAGTTTCTAGATAAGCGCCAGCAGTGCGCCCTAAACTCGTTGCTCCTGCGTTAACATATCCATGCCAACGACCTTCTTTATCGTAAAGCGAGTAATAATTAGCACCATTATAATGATGATAATAACCTGTAACTCTAAATGTTTGACCATATAGATTTTTTGTTTGATTTCGTCGACTCCAATTAAAATTATTATAGACATCATAATTTTTACTAGAAATTTTCACAGTCAAATTAGTTGATAACCAGACTCCTTGAGTACCAGGTGCCTCTGAGATACCGTTTTTATTAATGTAACCATGCCATATTCCTTTATTATCATAAAGGGAATAATAAGTTGATCCGTTCATATGTTGGTAATAACCTTTTACTTGCAGTGTTGAATTAATCAATTGGCTAGCATTCGCCATCTTATGCCAATCGAAATTACGATAAACTGAGTACCCACTTTGCGTCATTGTGACAAAATGATTTGAATCAGCAATCCAAACCCCATGTGCTCCTGAAGCTTCTGTAGTGACTGCAGAATCAATGTAACCGTGCCAACGATTTTGATAATCATATAAAGAATAATAGGTTTTACCATTTAAATGATTATAATAACCTGTTACTTTATACGTTTTTTTCAATTTTTGATTAGTATTACCTCGGATATCCCAATTAAAATTATTGTAAATCGGCTGATTATCTGTCATTAAAGTTACATATTTACTGGTTCGTTTCCAAGGTCCTTGAGCGCCAGCAACTTTCTCTGTCGCCTGACGATTAATATAACCAATCAATTGATTGTCATTAGTTGTTAAAGCGTAATAAACTGCTCCATTATAGTGATTATAATAATTTTTAACCAGTAACACTTTATCGTAATAGTCAGCTGCAGAACGTCCTTTTTTCCATGAAAAGTCTTCCCATATCGTATAATTTTTATTCGTAATTCGAACATATTGATTCGTTTCGATAGGGTTACCTTCTGGACCAGCAACTTTTTCCACTAGATTCCTATCAATATATCCTTGCCATTGATTAGCGTGATTGTATAAAGAATAGTAAACTATCCCATCAACATGATGGTATTTACCTGATACATGATACACATTATTTAATAAATTATTTGTTGATTGCCTAATTGATTGCTTGAAATCATTAAACAAAGAAAAATCTTTTTTATTAATAACAACATAGCTATCATCTTGAAGCCAAATTCC
This sequence comes from Vagococcus penaei, assembly GCF_001998885.1. Taxonomy (NCBI): domain Bacteria; kingdom Bacillati; phylum Bacillota; class Bacilli; order Lactobacillales; family Enterococcaceae; genus Vagococcus; species Vagococcus penaei. The sequence goes on along the minus strand of NZ_CP019609.1, from coordinate 1,540,767 downwards.
TTGTGGGCCTGCAGCTTTTTTTACATCTTCTTTAGCAACATAACCATAAAACTGATCCTTATTATCATATAATCCATAATAAACAGTATCAATACTTGGTTTAATCGAATCTGCTACTGTTTGATTATCCAGCTGTTTCTCAGTTGTTTCAGTCTCTAATAGTTGAGTACTGCCTTCTGTAGTTAATTCATCTTGTACCTTAGTTTCAATAGCTTTTTCTTTCAGTTGCAACTCAGTCTTCACATGGAATGTTTGTTCATACAACTCAGTATTTTCTCTTGAATCAGCTGTCAACAAGTCCGTCCATACACGTAAATTCTTAGTCGTATTTGTCACATAAAAATCAACTTTTTTAGTCACTACCTCGTAACGCTCTTCAGACTCATAACGTTTAGTTTGTAATTTTTTAGTTTCTTCAACTTGCGTAGATGACTCTTCGGTATTTATTGTCATTTCTGTAGAACTAGTTGCTGTAGTTTCTTGCCTCTCACTCGTTGCTATTTCTTCACTTGATTGTTCGACATTACTTGTCTTTACAGATGATGAATCATCTGCAAAGACAGAGGTACTAATCCCTAAACTTATGGCTAAAATAGTCACACCTTTTAATAAATACGTTCGATAGGACACCCTTTTCTCCTCCTTATTTACCGATTATTCGGCACTTATCTTTCGATTGAATCACGCACATAAAACCAGTTTTAAATGAAAAACGACTAGTTTCCCCAACAAATTCATTACTTGATAACGAAAATGGTAACGGAAACGACGTATTTTCCAAACGGTATTTAGCATCATAAATTGTCAGTTCATCCACGCTCGTTAAACAAACATAAGCCAAATAAGGCTTATCTTGCTCTTTATTAATGATATACTCACCCGGTTTAAAATAACGAATACTATTTAAATTATCCCTAATCATGATTCTTTCAAGAAATGGTTGAAATCGATTTTGTAGTGGCAACCATAAATTAGATAAAAAGTGATCTAGCCGCCCACCCGTCGCTCCAATTAGGACATAAGATGCGTCAGGATAATCTTCAATCGCAGCTAACATACCCAATTGTGTATCAGTATCATCTTTTTCAGCAGCACAACAATCAATACGTCGCACCTGTTGTTGCACGAACCCAAATTCCTCTGTTGTTAATGAATCAAAATCTCCTACTGCTCGTTTGATCGGTAACCCATACTTCAGGCCATATAGAGTACCCCGATCAACACCGATAAAGGCCGTTTCGTTAGACCGATAAGGAGTTAGATCCGGCCAATTAGCCGGATCACCTCCTGCGATGATAATAACGTATTTAATCACCAAACGTCGCTCCTCTTAGCTGAGCGATTCGTTCTCCACGATTGTCAGCACCATAAATATATGACCCTGCAACTAGAACATCTGCTCCAGCAGCAACACAATCTTTTGCTGTCACGTTATCAACGCCACCATCAATTTCAATTTCATAGTGATAGTCACATTTTGTCCTTAATGTTGCTAATTCCCGGACTTTATCTAGGCACTCTGAAATAAATGCTTGACCACCAAAACCAGGATTAACCGTCATAATCAAGACTAGGTCAGCTAGACTTAAAACATGTTTAATACTATCAATAGACGTGCCAGGATTAATTACGACCCCAGCCTTGGCTCCCGCAGCTTTAATCATCTGTAACGCACGGTGTAAATGGACGGTACTTTCAGCGTGAACAGTCACAATATCGGCACCTGCTTTAACAAAATCATCAATATAACGTTCAGGATTAACAATCATCAAATGAACGTCAAGTACTAAATCAGTAATTGGTCTAATAGCCGATACCATACTTGGGCCAAATGTAATATTTGGTACAAATTGACCGTCCATTACATCAATATGTAGATACTCAACACCATGTTGCTCAACTTCCTTAATATCTTTTTCTAAATTAGCAAAATCTGCACTTAAAATCGATGGAGCTATTTTTATCATTTTTATTCACTCACTTTTTTCTATAAATTGGTTTGCGATTAGCAATTTCATCATAAAACTGTAAATAATTATTATAACGACTATCTAAAATCATTTCATCTGCTACTCCAGCTTTAACAGCACATTTTGGTTCTTTACGATGCTGGCATTCACGGAACTTACAATTATCAGCTACGGCGAGAAAATCAGGAAAACATTTTGGTAATTCAGTCGTATCCATCTCTAAAAAATCAATCGAGCTAAACCCTGGAGTATCCGCAACTAAGCCACCTGAAATTGGAATTAATTCCACATGACGCGTGGTGTGTTTACCTCGGCCTAACGCAACAGAAATATCGCCAACAGCTAAATTCAAATCCGGAACTAATTCATTTAACAAAGTCGATTTTCCAGCGCCAGATTGTCCCATAAATACTGTCAGACGATTCATAAACAACGATTTTAACTCCGCTAAATCAGTTGTTTGCGAAAATAATACTTGATACCCCATATCTGTATAGGCTTCGCGCATATCTACCATTGCCTGTTTTATAGCATCATTAGCTAAGTCTAATTTCGTAACATAAATAACAGGTGTGATATATTTTTCCTCTAAAGTAACTAAAAATCGATCAAGTAAATTAAATGAAAAATTAGGCTCTACACAACTAGTTACAACAACTGCTTGATCAATATTGGCTACTTGCGGTCGAACCAATTCATTTTTCCTTGGTAAAATATCAAGAACATAACCGTCAGTTAAATTAGTGCTTTCAAATTCAACGTAATCACCCACAAGTGGTGTGATCTGTCGATTTCTGAAATTCCCACGGCCTCTAGTTTGATAAGTAACCCCTTCACTTGCTACATAATAAAACCCACTTAAAGCCTTAATAATCTGGCCTTTCGACATTTTATTCCTCCTTATAATCAATCAAATCGCTTTCTTATCTATAAAATTATTGTAGCATATTTTACTAGCTTATCGTTAGTAACCTCAAAAATTCATAAATAAAAAACGATAAAAATCAATTATTGATTTTTATCGTTTTGATTACCACTATTTTGATCATTATCTCTGTCATCATCTTTTGAATTATCTGGTTTCTCACCACCGTGATCGTTGGTTGTTTCTGTTGTAGGCTTAGATTCACCAGACGTATCAGACGATGATTGCGTACTAGAAGGTGTTGTCGATGGCGCAGTAGTTGGTTTTTTACCAGCTGAATACACAATAGTAATTTGATCACCTTTTTGCATTTCAGTCCCACTACTTGGTACCGTATAAATGACTTGTCCAGCTGGAACGGTGTCACTGTATTCCGTTAGTTCTTCAATCAATTCTAAGCCTACACTGTCAATGTAGCTTCGAGCTCGATTGCTAGAATAATTATACATGTTTTCTAATTTAAATGTTTTAGGTCCTTTGCTAACCGTTAACACTACTTTAGTTTCACTAGGAACTACTTTTTTCCCAGATTTTGGCGTTTGCTTAATAACACGATTAGTCGAAATACTATCAGAGAATTCTTCCTTCGTTTGAATGTTACCTTCTAAAAAGCCTTCATTTAGTAATTGATTCTTCACGTCATCGACGTCCATACTTGAAAAATCACTCATTGTAATCTCTTTATCACCGGAACTAATATAGAGAGTCACCTCAGCTTTCGCCTTTACCTTCGACCCCGAAACTGGATTCGTCCGGACAACTGTTCCTTTTTTCACGGAATCATCAGAGATTTTCTGAACAGTAGGATTCACACGCAACTTTTCTTTTTCCAGTATAGCAACCGCTTCAGCTTCCGTTTTACCAGTCACATCAGGAACAGCAATTTCTTGACCACTTCGACCAAAAACATATAAACCTCCTGACACAAGAATAAAAATGGCCGCTAAAACAAGAAACATTGGTTTCACTTTTCTTTTTTTTGACTGCTTTTTAGGATCACTTGTTGTATCATCGGCATTCAGAGATGTATTCGAATCATCGCTATTTTTGTTAGGAACTGGTGGGACTTCTGTCGGAACTGGCTCAGTTATTGGTGTTAACATAATTGTATCATCTGTCATGACACTTGGTTTAAAAACTGGTTCATCCGCACGTGATGGATCTAAGCTTGTTCGAATATCCTCGTACATTTCATTGACTGTTTGGTAACGATCCGCAATTTCTTTAGCCGTTGCATGTAATACAACATTCTCTAGTGGTTGCGGAATGTTAGGATTAAAACGTATAACGGACGGAATATCGTTTTGAAAATGTTTCAATGCAATTGAAACTGCTGACTCACCTTCGAAAGGTACAACTCCTGTCAAGAGTTCATACAAAATAATTCCTAGTGCATAAATATCCGACTGACGTGTTGCCATGCCACCACGAGCTTGTTCTGGTGACAAGTAGTGTACGGATCCTAACAATGTATTTGTTTGAGTAATTGACGTTTCTGATAAAGCAATGGCTATCCCAAAATCAGTAATCTTCACGGTACCATCTTTTGCAATCAGAATATTTTGTGGCTTTAAATCACGATGAATAATTTGATGCTGGTGTGCAACCGAGATAGCAGCCAAAATTTGTTCCATAATATTAACGACTACTGGTAATGATATAGGAGAATTATGCTTAATGTATTGTTTTAAATCCGTTCCTTCAACGTATTCCATGACAATATATTGCATGCCATTTTCTTCACCAACATCATACACACCGACAATATTTTGGTGCACCATTTCCGTTGCTGCAAGTGCTTCACGTTGAAAACGGCGAATGGCATCTTGATCATTTTGAAAATCAAATCGCAAAACTTTAATCGCAACTTCACGATTAAGAATTAAATCTCTCGCTAAGTAAACATTAGCCATACCACCACTGCCGATATTGCCAATAATTTCATAACGTTCCCCAATTTTTTGACCGATACTAATCATTAATCATATGCCTCCTTTCCATCAGACTTAAACGACATTAGCAAAACAGTTATATTATCTGTTCCACCTGCTTCATTGGCCTCCGTAATTAATTGTTCCACTTTCTGATTTAAAGAAATTTCCTGTGTCACAATGCTTTTAATAAAAATGTCGGACAACATATTGGTTAACCCATCAGAGCATAATAGAATTTGATCATTTTCTTGAATAGTCAGCAACGACAAATCAACATCCACTCGACCAGGGACACCTACAGATCGAACTAAAATATTTTTCTTAGGATGATTTAGCGCCATTTCTTTAGTAATTTCTCCCGTTTTAACTAGTTCATTCACTAAAGAATGGTCTTCAGTCAACTGTTTAATTTCGTGATTACGCACAAGATATGCGCGGCTATCACCGACATGCGCTAAAAGTAGTTGACCATTTAGCGGAATCGCCGCCACAATTGTCGTTCCCATACCATATTTTTCAGGATTATTAGTACCTTCCGCATAAATAATATCATTTTCTTCTTGAATTCGGTCAACTAACCATTTACCAATGGCATCATGGTCAGCAATTGTTGTCGCTTCCCAAACAGCCCCTAGTCCAGTGACAGCTAAAAAACTAGCTTGGTCTCCAGCTAAATGACCTCCCATTCCATCAGCAACTATTGCTAAAACGATACCAGCTTGATTCACATACGTTCCAACAGTGTCTTGATTATTCTTACGTTTACGACCGACATTTGTTTGACATTCAATTTGCATACTAGCTTAACACTCCCTTACTTAGAAACATTCTTAGCTTATTCTTTTGAAGCAACTGATAAAGAAACCGTCTGTTTGGTAATGATGTGGATAGACTTTTAAAAGTTTATCATGATAACTTTTTGTTAAATGAGCCGCACCAGCAACATCAATCAACTCAAAATTAGGATGAGCAGCAAGAAACATCGCTACGACATCTTCATTTTCTTCTTTTGTTATTGTACATGTGCTATAAGTTATTATACCGTATTTCTTCACTTTGTTCGCAATACTTGCAAGAATTTCTAACTGAATGCGTTGTAAGTTTAGAAAATCATCTGCTGATTTACTATATTTAATATCTGGCTTTCGTCTGAGCAAGCCTAAACCAGAACAAGGTGCATCGACTAAAATTCGGTCAAATGAGTCATCAGCAAATTCCTCACGTGCCTGTCTAGCATCCATTGCTTTCGTTTCTACAACATTCATGACATTTAGTCGCTTAGCATTCTCTTCAATTAAGGTCAGCTTACGTGGATGAATGTCCAATGCCAACACTTTCCCACCTAAAGCCGCATCTAAAAATGTGGCTATATGAGTTGTTTTACCACCTGGTGCTGCACAAGTGTCTAGAACTTGGTGATCTGGTTCTAGTTGGATACTTGGAGCAACCAACATCGACGTTTCATCTTGAACAGTTAATTGACCTTGTTTAAATAACTGACTACCAGCTAAAAAGCCTTTCTCAGCAACTACCCCATAAGGTGATACCTGACTTTCTTTAACCGCAAGACCCTCTTCTATTAGTTGAGCCATTGCATCTTCTCGTGACAGTTCTCGTGTATCCACACGTCCACTCACTTGACTTGGTTCTAAAAGAGATTCGCCAAGTTCGCGTGTCGCATCTAAACCAATATCAGCAACAAATCGTTCTGTTAACCATATTGGTAAGCTGATTTCAACAGATAAACGTTCAATCGGATCTGTAATAGCATCCAATTCAGGAATACCTTGGCGCTGAAAAGTACGTAAAACGCCGTTAACAAATTTACCGACACCATCATTGCCTTTTCCCTTAGCAATTTCTACAGCATCATTGATAATACCATACATCGGTACCTTATCTAGATATTCCATTTGATAAATTGATAATAGTAACAACTCTTTTACCCAAGGTTCAACTTTCTTCGCACGTTCAATGAAGGGAGCTAAATAATACTCTAGTGTTAGGCGATGACTGATGGTGCCATAAACAATTTCTGTCATCAAACGAGCATCTTGATTTGATAATTGATAATATTTAATACTTTCATTAATCAGAACATTTGAATAGCCTTGATTTGCGGCTACTTTGATTAATAACTCTAATGCCACATAACGTGGATTTTTATAGACATGCTTTGGTATTTTTTTCTTTTTACTTTTACTCAACTTTTTCTCCCATTTCTAACTGACGACCAACCCCGTTTAAAAATTCACTTGCGGTCAATTGACCTTTCCCAGCTGGTTGTAATCGATTAATTTGTAAAACAGTTCCACTACCACAAGCGACTTTAATGGCTTTTTTCGTCAAACCAATAATTTCTCCTGGTTGTGCGTGTGTTGTTTCCTCTTCTAAAGGCGTGACGTCCCAAATCTTCCAACGCGTCCCTTGATGCATCGCGTATGCAACAGGCCAAGGACGCATACCACGGACTTGGCAATCGATTTGTTCAGCAGTCATTGACCAATCAATCTGCTCCTCGTCACGTGAAATATTGGGTGAATATGTCACGTGTGTCTCATCTTGTGGTGTTGGTGTCAAATCGTCAGAAATTAGTTTAGGTAGCGTCTCTAGTAACAGCTCCCGGCCAACGATACTTAATTTATCAAACATACTTCCGACATCATCCGTTTTATCAATCGGAATAGCACGTTGCGCTAACATATCACCAGCATCCATTTTTTTCACCATTTCCATAATAGTGACGCCTGTTTCCTTTTCACCTTTCATAATAGAATAATGAACTGGTGCACCGCCACGATACTTTGGTAACAATGATGCGTGCACATTAATTGCCCCAAGTTTCGGTGCTTTTAATAGCCGCTCAGGCAAAAATTGACCAAAAGCAGCAGTCACAATTAAATCTGGCGCTAAGTCAATCACTCGATCTAATTCCGGCGAACCAGAAATTTTTTCTGGTTGTAGAACTTCTAGCCCGTGACGTACAGCTGCTTCTTTCACTGGCGGTGGCGTCAAAACTTTTTTGCGCCCCACTGGTCGGTCTGGTTGTGTGACAACTGCAATCACATCATACTCATCATGCTCAATCAAACTTTCAAGAATCGGAACTGAAAATGCCGGTGTTCCCATAAATACAATTTTAGTCATAGCCGTGTGCCTCCATATAGTCATCTAGCTCATCAGGTGCGATGATTTCAATAATTTTATCAGTGAATAACTGCCCGTCTAGGTGCTCTAACTCATGTTGGAAAGCTCGTGCCAAATAACCAGTTGCATCGACTTCCATTTCATACCCTTCACGATCGATATAACGTATCGTGACTTCTTCATGTCTTTCGACGGTCCCAAATGTTCCAGGAAAACTTAAGCAACCCTCAACATCAACTGACATTTCTTTACTTTTAGCAATAATTTCAGGATTAATCATTTCAAATAAACCTGTTTCATCGTCTAATTCAATCACAACAACACGTTCAGATACACCCAGTTGGTTAGCAGCAAGTCCAATCGCATCACGTGCTACCATCGTATCGTACATTTCATCTAATAAACGCAATAATTTAGGTGTGATTTTTTTTACTGTCCGACACGGTGTTATTAACACGTCATTCGGATAAGTAATAACTTTTTTCAACTGCAACGCCCCCTTTTAAATAAAATGTTGGGGTTCCATATCAATCGATAGTCGCAACCCCTGACGAATATCTTTCTGTGATTCTTGTAAGATAAGTTCTAAAGCCTCATCTAACCTTGGTTCCTGACGATACTTAATCACTACTTGATAATAATATCTTTTATTGACACGTGCAATTGATTTGGGTGTTGGACCTAAAACTATTGCCTGATCTGTCAAAAAGTTCTTTAAAAAAGTAACCACTTGATAAATACGCTTAGCTGCCACTTGCTCTTCTTCATGACTAACAACAATCTGACTAGTAAAATAGTAAGGCGGATAAGCTCCGCGATGACGCATTTGCATTTCATGACGATAAAAAGCTTCATAATCTTGGCTTTGTGCCAAACGAATTGCATAGTGCTCAGGGTTAAAAGTTTGAATCACAACTTCACCTGCCTTAGCCCCTCGACCCGCACGTCCACTAACTTGCGTTAACAATTGAAACGTTCGTTCACTCGACCGGAAATCAGGCAAATTTAACGCAGTATCAGCATTCAGTACACCAACTAACGTTACATTAGGAAAATCAAGCCCTTTAGCAATCATTTGTGTACCTAATAAAATATCAGCTGAACCAGACTCCATCTGATCCAATAACTTCTGGTGGCTACCTTTTTTACGTGTTGTATCCACATCCATACGAATAATTCTTGCTTCTGGTAATAGTTCTTTTAATTCCGCTTCGACTTTCTGTGTACCTGTCCCGTAATAACGAATTTTAGTCCCATCACAAATGGGACAACGATAAGGAATTGGCTCTTCATGGCCACAATAGTGACACTTCATAGTCTTAGTATCCATATGTAGTGTTAAGGAAATATCGCAATTTGGGCAAGGCAACACATACCCACAGTCACGGCACATAACAAAGGACGAAAAACCTCGCCGATTTAACATTAAGACTGATTGCTCTTTTTTGCTTAGTCTATCTGTTAACTTATCTACTAATACGCTAGAAAAAGTTTGTGCACCTTTTTTAGCTTCTTCCCGCATGTCAATCACCTCTACTGTCGGTAATTGAGCATTGCTAACGGCTCGCTCTGTTAAAGGCAGTAAGTGATAAACATTTTTTTGTGCGCGTGCACGTGATTCTAGTGACGGTGTCGCACTACCTAGGACGACTGGACAATGATGATATTGACTACGCCAAATAGCTAAATCTCGTGCATGGTAGCGTGGTGATTCTTCTTGTTTATAACTTCCTTCATGTTCTTCATCAATCACAATCAATCCTATGTTTTCAAGTGGTGCAAAAATAGCCGAGCGAGCACCAACCACAACACGTGCTTCACCACGTTCAATTTTACGCCATTCATCATACTTTTCACCCTGTGATAAACCACTATGTAAAACTGCTACGTCATCACCAAATCGGCGTTTAAATCGTGTCACAGTTTGAGGTGTTAATGAAATTTCAGGAACAAGCATGATAGCAGTTTGCCCCTTACCTAGTACCTCAGCAATACTTTGTAAATAAACTTCAGTCTTTCCACTACCAGTTACACCCTCAATTAAAAATACCTTGGCATCTTGGTCAGACACACTTTGCGTAATCGCTTCGACTGCCGTTTTTTGTTCAGGATTTAATAAAAGAGCCTGGTCAGACTGAAAAGATTGATAAGCATAAGGATCTCGGTAAATTTCACGTTCTTCAATTGTCAACCAATTTTCTTTTGCACCATTATTAATAACTGCACGTGTTAAATCATGGTCATGTAATAATTCAGGAAAACTAATGTCACTCTCATCAACTAGGGTCAACAATAATTCTAGCAAGCGCCGTTTTTGGTACGCATTGGCACGTTGCTTTTGTAGTGCTTGTTCTAATTCAACTAAAGAAGCTTTACGCTTAATCACGCGTACTGTTTTCACACGATTTTTAGTTGTTACTTCATAACGAATATCAACCTTGCCTTCACGTCTAAGTTGCAGAATAGTCGATAAGTGAGGGGTATCAACGACTTCCTCCCAAGGAACTTCACCTAATCCTTTAAAAATAGTCTCAGTCACTTCTTTAGACTCTAAATTATCTGCCAATAAAACAACCCATTTTTGATAAGTTGATCGCATCACACTGGGCAACATAGTCTGAAGACACGTCACTTTAAACGCAAATGTCGTTTTCGCCATGTCGTCTGCTAATTGTAATAATTCATGATTAAGTACCGGATAGACATCCAGTAAACGAACAATTTCTTTTAACTCAGTTTTGTGTGCTACAGGCATCTCATCACTAATAGCCACGATAAACCCCTGAATGTGGCGGTTACCATTACCGAAAGGCACTTCAACCCTCATACCGACAGCCACAAACAACTCTAAAGCTGATGGTATTTGGTAACTAAATGGTTGATTCGTTTGCATTGTCGGAACATCGACAATTACTTGAGCGATCACCGTATGTTCCACTTCCTTTCTATTTCTATCATTGTATCAAAAAAACCACTCAGATGTTGAAAAAAATAAAGTAGAGCAGTTGCCTGTTCTACTTTACTTTTTTAGTTTTTATAATTTATTATCTAATTGAATACGGGCTTCTAATTCTTGTTGTTCCCGACGTTTTAAGGCTTTCTTCTCATCTTCTTGACGTTTTAAAAGCTCACGTTTCAAATCAGGATTTGGGTCAATGACCACATCGCCAGCCGCAATTTCTTCTAAAGCACGACCAACATTTTTAACTGAGACAAATTTATCTTTTTCAATCATTGGTTGTGCCCCCAAATCTAATTCGTGTGCACGTTTACTTGACAAAATAACCAATGAATATTTTGAATCAACTTGCTCCAATAATAAATCAATTGATGGATATAACATCTTTACATCTCCTTTAACATTTCTTCGTAACAATCAATCACGTTTTGTACGCGATAATGTTCGCTTTCAATAATTTTCTTAATTCGTTCAACAGCTAACGGTACTTCATCATTGACCACAGCATAGTCATAGTGGCGCATCATATCAATTTCAGTACGCGCCATAGCCAACCGTTCTTTTATAACATCCATATCATCTGTCCCACGACCAATAATACGAGACTTTAATGCAGAAAAATCAGGAGGGGTTAGGAAGATAAAAACACCGTCTGGCATTTTTTCTTTGACTTTCATGGCACCTTGTACTTCAATTTCTAGGAAAACATCTTTTCCTTCATCTAGCGTTTGGTTTACATAGTCTAAAGGCGTGCCATAGTAATTACCAACATACTCAGCATATTCTAGCATTTTATCTTGTTCGATTAGTGCTTGGAATTCCTCTTTTGAACGAAAGAAATAATCAATCCCTTCAATCTCTCCTTTACGCATTTGACGCGTTGTCATAGAAATTGAATATTCATAAGACGTCTCTTCACTTTCAAACAATGCTTTGCGAACTGTCCCTTTACCAACACCAGATGGACCGGATAGTACAATTAATAACCCTCTTTGTGACATAGTGTCTTCCTTCCCTTGCTAATTTTATTATTTTATCTACTATAATGCACCGTTTTCCCACGGAATGCAAGTTATAATTTGCTAAAAAATTGGAAAGAAAATACCTTCAATTACCGATTATTCGACATTTTGAATTTGTTCACGGATTTGTTCAATTGTGGTTTTCAAAAAGATAACGTGTTCTTTAATTATCATAACAGACGTCTTAGAACCAATTGTATTAATTTCACGATTTAGTTCTTGGGTTAGAAAATCCGCTTCTTTACCAATCGCTCCAGCTTTTTTTAGCAATTGACGGTAGTTTTGACTATGAATTCTTAAGCGGTCAAGTTCTTCGCCAATATCTGCTTTTTCTAATTGCAACGCTACCTCAGTTAACAAACGTGTCTCATCTACCTGACCACCAAGTAAATCAAACACTTTTTTTTGTAATTTTTCGCGATAATCCGCTTCATAATCAGCTTGTAATTCGTGAATCATGACTAGTCGATTATCCAGCAAATCTAACTTAGCCTCTAAAACAGCTAAGATTCCTGCGCCTTCAAGAGTACGATTTTGTTGTAACTGTGTCAAAGCTATTGTGAATAGTTCTTGCAAGTCAACAAATAAGGCCTCAGGAAGATTACCACTATCCACTACTTCAAATAAAGCTGGATGCATGATAGCCCCTTGAAGCAAAGAATTAGCCGTCACGCCTGATTCGGAAGTAAAACTAGTTTCCATCGCGCTCAAATCTGTGACCAATTGTTGTAACAACGTTTGGTTAATCTTAACTTGTTGTTGTGATTGATTTATCATCCGTAGTGTCACGAAACATTCAATACGCCCACGTAACAGATGCTCTTTAACTTGTTTTTTCAATGTTTGCTCAATGCTATTTAATTCACGAGGCAATCGCATTTGAATATCTAAAAACCGATGATTCACTGCCTTGATTTCTACAGTCACTTCATACGCTTCAGTCTGTAAATCTGCTTTACCGAAACCTGTCATACTTTGCATGGTTGTCACCTCTATCTTACATCTATCTACTATACTATCATACTTTACCTAACAGCAACGATTTATTTCCATTTATCTCCTGCTGTATCAGCTGTACCTAGATACTCCAAAAAAATTGCCGTTACTAGTAAATGGAAATGCTTAGTAACTTCTTTTTTTGTTAGAGTTAATTGTTTTTCTTCCTCATTTTGTAATAGTTGATACATATCAATTAGCTTTTGCTGCGGTGACAAGTAATCAATTTGGTCTAAGTAACGGATTAGCCATTCTTTAAATGATAACATCATTGGTGCCGTTTTTGTCGCCTCTAAGTGGTGCGCTCGTTGGACGATTGCCTGACCAAGTTCAGCTAAAGAATATACCTTCGTTGGATCAATAACCATCAAGAAGGCTAATTCTTCTAATAAATCAACCACTAAAACACTAGGATTATATCCCTGTTGCAACAAACGTTCAACAACTGAGGATGTTATTTGTTCTTGAGAACTAACTGTTGCTAGGCGTTGTTGCAAGTAATGAATAAAACGACGACTAGCATTAAATGCTGTACGCTTAAAATCAATTTTTGGAAAACTATACTTCGTTCCGCGCAATTGTCCAAACGCTTTTAATCCCTCTAAATAACCTAATTGTAAATTCCAACTAGCACGATGACTATCAAATAATAAAACATTACCTAATCCCCAATCACTCTCAATATTGACTACCGCAACAGGTACTTCCATCTTAGATGATTTAATAAAACCAGGGCCTTTAACATTGACTGTTATAATTTCGGTTGCACCTTCATTTAATAAAACATCACTTGGTAAATTGTTTCGATAACCACCATCAACATAATACTTACCGTCAATTACACAGGCTGACATTGCCGGGAAAAACGAGGCTGACGCAAGTAACCATTTAGGTAAAGTTTCTATTGTCATATCTGATAAAGACACAACTGTTTCTGTCAGCATTGGTGCTTGAGTTGTCACAATGAAGAATTTTTTATCAGTCTGAAATATTTTTTCTTCATGAATTAATTCATGAATCAGATTGAGTAAAGGCGTGGTATCAGCTCCAACTGTTTTCATCGCTGATAAAGTAAAACTTTGAACATGACTCATCAATTGTTGCAACGTAAAATCGTCCGTGGTATCCACAACTGAGATTGGCACACTGAGAATATCTTGAGTGGCGATTGTTTCCCACATTTTTATCGCACTAGGCAAATCATCCTGGATAATTAACCCACCGTTTAGCGCTCCTACTGATGTCCCACTCACTAACTCATAAGTGACATTTAATTCTTTTAACGCTTTCCATACTCCTATTTGATAAGAGCCTTTTGCACCACCGCCACCTAACACCAAGCCAGTATAGTAGATTAGAGGGTAATCAAATTGGACAACGAGGTCATCAGTTTCTACATCAAATCCTTGATCGGTTAGTTTCGTCACAAGATAATCTGTCATTACTTGACGAGAAAAACCCAGTCGTAAAATTTTCATACGGTGCTGTTTTGCCAAAATAACTAATTCATCAACAATCATTGACCACGACCGATAATCATCGGCAATTAACACAAGATTAATCGTCATGATGTGTTGAGTTAGAGTAAAATCAACCACTATTTTCGGGCGATTTTTACGCATAATAGCTGTAATATAATGTTGATCATCAAATTGTTGTACCCGCTTTTTTAAAGAATCATAGGCAATTTTTTTTGAGACATCAAATGGTAACCATTGGGTCAACTCTGGTAAATAACTAGATAATTGAACAACATCCGCAATAAATAATTCTTTCCACATTGTTTAGCCCACTCTCTTCTTTGTTTTTTATTTTAATTAATTTGACTAGACCCCTGATGATTCGTATAATATTAAATGAATGGATAAGGAGGGGTTGGCAATGGTTGATAATGAGCATCTTAAAACAAATCAGACTCATTCTAACACGAGTAAATTTGCACGCTTTATTTCAGAATCATCGCAAAAACTATTTTCAAATTTCATTGATGACGATGTCAAAAAGAAAGACCACAAAACCAAAATTTTCAATAAGATTAATCAAGCAATTGCTCAGAAGAGTATTGTCGTTATCCAATATCAAGTGAGTCCAGTTGAACAGTCATTCACACGTTATGAAACCCTAGTTGGACGCATTTATCAGCACCCTAACAATCCCGATTCTTTGGTGATTAAACTACAAAAAAATAATCAAGTTCGTATGATTTCGGCTGACTATATAAAAAAATATCGATTATTAGTCCTGATTATAATCGATCATCATTTATGAATAAATAGAACGAGTTTACTAGCTCGTTCTTTTTTTATTTGTCCTCTAAAATAATTTGTGCAACTGCCACTGTATCAGTATGCGAAATAGATACGTGACAAGTTCCATGAAATGGAGATTTTGTAATAATTGGCTGACCACTATCTGCAGTTAATATTTCAATATCTTGTAACCCCAATTTACCAATCCCAGTTCCATAAGCTTTAGAGAACGCTTCTTTACATGCAAAACGTCCAGCTAAATATTCTACTTGACGTTTATATTTTAAATTATCAAATATTTCCAATTCTTTGTCTGTTAATACCCGTTCAACAAATGAACGCTTATTGGTAACAATATCACGAATCCGGCTTAACTCAACAATATCTAGTCCAATTCCAACAATCATATACTTCCTCCATCCATTATGTTCATTATACAAGTAATTTAATATAAATAACATAAAAAGCCTCCCAAAATGGGAGACTCAACTAGTTACTTTCGTTATTATTACGGATGACAAAGCCACGGCTTTTATCTTTACCTGCTGGTTTTGTGTCTTTCCCTTTATAATTACGTTTTTTATTTCCTTGTTCTTTATTGCGCCAGTTATCACTTTTAGCACCACGATTATCACGGTTGCCACCACGACTACCACCACGATTGCCACCACGGTTATTGCTGTTGCCACCACGGCTACCACCACGATTGCCACCACGTTTTTGAGACGGTAATGGACGTTCTGGAGTAATTTTAACTGGTACTTCAGCTGCATCATCTTTAGAAATTTGTTTGATTAATAAAGCCGCAATATTTTCTGCTGAATAATTTTCTAGTAAATCACTAGCTGCTTCTTGGTATTTTTCTAAACCATTCGCTGCTAATAATTCTTCGATTTCTTTTAGAGCTGTTCCAAGTTGGCCTTTGAATGCTTCTGTTTTTGACGGCGGACGTAATGTTGTCATACGTTTTTTCGTCAATTCTTCAATTACGTGTAAGTAGCTCATTTCATTTGGTGTCACAAATGTAATTGACATACCTTCTTTACCAGCACGTCCTGTTCGACCAATACGGTGAACATAACTTTCTGGATCTTGTGGGATATCATAGTTATAAACATGGCTTACTCCGGAAATATCTAATCCACGAGCAGCTACATCTGTTGCAACTAAAATATCTAATTCGCCATTTTTAAACGCGCGTAAAATGCTCATACGTTTATGCTGTGGTAAATCACCATGAATGCCCTCTGCTTTATATCCACGCATCTCTAATCCACGAGCTAATTCGTCAACGCGACGTTTTGTACGACCAAAAACAATAGTTAATTCTGGATTTTGAATATCGAATAAACGTGTCATTGTATCAAATTTTTCAAACTCTTTACAACGAACATAATACTGATCAATTAAGTTAGCAGTCATTTCTTTTGCTTTAATCTTAACGTGCTCAGGATTGTTCATAAATTTAACACCGATACGTTTAATACTATCTGGCATAGTTGCTGAGAATAATAATGTTTGACGGCTTGCTGGTATTTTAGAAATAATTGATTCAATATCTTCTAAGAATCCCATATTTAACATTTCGTCTGCTTCATCTAAGACTAGTGTTTCAATGGTTTCTAATTTTAATGTGCGGCGATTAATATGATCAAGTAATCGACCTGGTGTTCCAACAATAATGTGTGGTTTATTTTTTAATGCACGAATTTGTCGACCAATATCGGCTCCACCATAAACGGCTTGAACTTTAATTTTTTTATCTTTACCTAAACGGTAGATTTCTTCTTGTGTCTGAATAGCTAATTCTCTTGTTGGAGCAATAACTAGTCCTTGTAACGCATGGTTCTCAGTGTCAATTTTTTGTAACATTGGTAAACCAAACGCTGCTGTTTTACCAGTTCCTGTTTGAGCTTGCCCAATTACGTCTCTTCCTTCTAATGCCAATGGAATTGTTTCACTTTGAATTGGTGTCGCTTCCTCAAACCCGATTGCTTCAACCGATTTTAACAGTACTTCATCTAACTTTAATTCACTAAATTTCAAAAGGTATCCTCCTATAAATCTTTCACTCACGTCAACTTATGCCAAAAATGAGCATTCATATCATCTTATCACATTTTCATAATTGTTACAATCATTACTTGCTAAACTTCCAATAATTTACTGACAACATCAATGAGTTTCATTCCATTACTGCCTTTTAAAAAGACTGTATCTTCTATTGTCACATATTGACAGACATTATCTATTAACGTCTCCTTTTGTTCTATATCATACCATGAGATATTGTTACCAAACATTGGTTTCAGCGATTGATATAACACAAGCATTTCCGGACCATATAAAAACACTTGATCAATCTGTTCTGGAGAAATATGTTCGCTCAAACCTTCATGCATAACAGATGACTCTTTGCCTAACTCTAACATATCACCTAAAATAACAATTTTCCGACCCGATACATCCAGTTGGCTAAATGCGTCTAAGACTAATCTTGTTGCTGTTGGATTAGCGTTATACACATCACTTAGAATTGCTAGTCCATTTTTACTTTCCAGCCATTCTGTTCGATTTTTAGTTAAAGCAAATGTTGCCAAACCAGATTGGATCTTTTTAGGCTCAACTTGCAAGTGATGGCCCAACAACACAGCAATCAGAGCATTTCTAACATTATATGACCCAAGTACAGGGATAGTAAAAGCCACATCTGGAAATAAACTTGTCGTAAACGTTGTTTGTGTTTTACTCATTGTTTCAATAGATCCAGAAATAGTTGCTTCGCTATCAACACCAAACGTTTCAACTGTCTGTTCAATGTCCATAATTAATTCTTTTAACAATGGTTCATCATTTGGAATCACTAGAATTCCTTCTGAACTCATGCCACTAATAATTTCCATCTTAGCTTCAGCAATTCCCATTCTTGAGCCTAAATATTCGATATGAGATTCACCAATTAATGTAATCGCTGCTAAATCTGGTTCACCAATTAAAGATAAGACCTCAATTTCACCTTTATGGTCCATCCCCATTTCTAAAACTAGGACTTCAGTGTCGCTTGGCATGTGTAAAATAGTATACGGTAGCCCAATATGGTTATTGTAATTTCCTTGCGTTTTATATGTTTGATAGGTTGTCGCCATAACTGCTGCTGTCATGTCTTTAGTAGTCGTCTTACCGTTACTTCCCGTAATAGCCACGACTTTTGGCTGAACTTGCTTTAAATACCATTTTGCTAATTGTTGTAAAGCCTCTAATGTATCCCTAACTTGTAAAAAAGGAATGTCTTCAGCTAATGGACGATCCGTTAAGACTAAACTTGCTCCTTGAGTTAATGCTTGGTCGATAAAGTCATGGCCATCGCGCTCCCCTTTTAAAGGAACGAATAAACTATTTTTAACAATATGACGTGTATCAAACTCAACCGAATTGACAATGTGCTTATGACAAGCCTTTGAAACTGACATTGGTTGAATTGCCTCAGTGAGTTGTTTTAGCGTTAATTCCATACCACTCTCTCCAATCAAATGAAAAAAGCCGAACTAATTTGTCCAGCTTTTATTATTAATAAACTTTGATACTTTGTTTCTTTTCATAGCGTAGTTTCGCTAACTGAATCAATTCTTCTAACAAATCACTATAGCCAAGCCCCATATTTTCCCATAATAATGGGTACATACTAAATGGTGTAAATCCTGGTAATGTATTGATTTCATTTAAGAACACATCATTATTTGCTGTCACAAAAAAGTCACAACGGCTTAATCCACTACAATCTAAAATTTTATAAGCTTTCTCAGCAAAGTGACGCATCTTCTCGTGTAATTCATCAGAAACATCTGCAGGGATTTGCAATTCCACTTGGTTATCGATGTATTTTGATTCATAAGTATAGAAGTCAACATCTTTTACAATCTCACCTGCTAGTGTAGTCCGTACTTCATCATTACCTAATACAGCTACCTCTAATTCACGTGCTTCGATTCCTTGCTCAACCACGACACGACGATCATAACTGAATGCTTCCTCTAAAGCACTTTCTAATTCTTCTCGATTATTAGCTTGATTAATCCCAACACTTGATCCTAAATTAGCTGGTTTAACAAACATTGGATAAATTAATGACCCTTCACAACGCGAATAAATAATTTCTTTATCATTTTCATAATCTTGTTTAGCTACAGCGACATAAGGTAACTGAGGAATACCAGCTTGTTGGAATAGTTGCTTAGCAGTAATTTTATCCATCGCACACGCACTAGCTAGAACACCAGCACCAACATAAGGCATATCTAAGACTTCAAATAAGCCTTGAACTGTTCCATCTTCACCATTTGGACCATGTAAAACTGGAAAAATGATTGTATTTTTTTCTTTAATGTCAGCAGGCGTAATCGGTTGAGCATTAGCTAATGTTAAATGTAATTCGTCTTGACTCGTTGGTGCCTGTTTAAAAATCGGCCCGCGTAGCCAACTACCCATTTTATCAATATAAATTGTCTGTACTTCATAATAATTATAATATATGGCTTTCATAACAGAAAATGCTGAAAGAATCGACACATCATGTTCCGCACTCTTCCCACCATAAATTAAAGCAATTTTCATAGTAATCCCCCTAATTTTTTTCATGACTAATTATACTTTATTTCACTCAAAAAACCTAGTCAATGCCTTAATAAAGATAAAAAACGAGTCATAGTCATCAAGGAAACAAAATTTTACTAAATTCCTACTTGATAACTTTACTCGTTTTCAAATTAATTTTAAACCTCTTCTAAAATTAATACTATTATTTTGACGCATAAAAACTATCGAAATGTTCTTTTTGTACAGACCACTTTTTCTGAGCAACATCATAACTAATGGACCCAATCTGTTCATCCGATTTAAAATATGGTTGGTCAACTTTACGCAAATTGTCTTCAACAATATAAATAGGCACTCGGAAGAATCCATTTTTCAATCCAGCTTGTGACGTATCGAAGATAACGCCTTCTTGCATAACTAATTTTAGACGCTCCACAATGTCCACTGGCATTTCCGTAATAATTATTTTTTTCTAAAGAAAGAAACTGACGTATTTATTTTATCATCTACTAACAAAGATAATTTTTTAGATAATATCCGATAAAAATCATCAATATTTCGATAATAAACTTTTGTTGTATCTTCATTAATTTCAAAAAAAGCATAATTATTTTGTAACTTATAGAAAAAAGGAGAATTTAATTGTGATTTCATATGACCAAAATATAACAACTCAGCAACTTCATTAGCTGTCAGACGCTGCAAGACATCGTAATCTTCAAAATCGATCCATTTGGTTTCCTGACCTTTTTTCTGACTCATAATTGCGAGATAACTATCAACAAAACGAGCACCTCGAATCACACGAAAACCTGTGTGGGTCTCATATTCACCATTTTGGTCTATTGGATTTAACAATAATAAATTTTGAGGTCGATGCAATGTATAACGATAAAAATCATTATGTGTTAGTCCTCTAGATAAAATTGAGTTGCTCACTCTGTCTAAATGAACATACAAATAATCTCGCAACATTACTCACCCCTTTCTCCTTAAACTACTAATGTATATAGTAACTATACCACTTATCATACTAGAATAGCTAACTTTAATAGATTAAATTTTTATTACAGTAGTCCTTAAAAAGTGTTATTTAGCAACATTAATGTAACAGTCAAAAAGTAAACGGATTTATCCACTTTTTTCGACGGCTGTGGTATGATAGAGTTACTAAAAAAAGGGAGGGAACGCTCATTTCAAAAAAACAAAACCCTAACCAACCACCGACTCGGTCGCAACGAAATCGACGTCAAAAAAAACAGCCTAAAACATGGGGAACACGAATTAAAAATACCTTAATCAACCTACTGATTCTCTGTCTGTTAGTCGTTGGTTTAGCCTTAGTTTTTAACAATCAAATTAAAAACTATTTAGTTAAAGATACAACACAAAAATTTACTGTTAATAACTATACAGCAACAGATATTAAAAAAAATCAAGACAAAAAAGCCACCTTTGATTTTGAAGATGTCCAGTCATTGGACTTTAATTTAGTCGCTGAAGCTCGAAATAATACCGCTAATATGCATGTATTAGGTGGCATTGCCATTCCCAGTGTCGATTTGAATTTACCAATTTTTAAAGGTGTCTCAAATTATTCAATCGCAATTGGTGCGGGAACTATGAAAGAAGACCAAGTCATGGGGAAAGGTAATTACGGCTTAGCTAGTCATTATATGTACGATCCTAAACTGTTATTTGCGCCATTAGTACGTGTAGAGATGGGTAGCTCTATTTATCTGACCGATTTAGACTATATTTATGAGTATAAAGTCACGATGAAGGAATATGTCGAGCCAACACGTATTGAAATTATTGATGACGTCCCTGGTAAGCGACTAGTAACTTTAGTAACGTGTGACGTCAGTGGTGAAAATCGTCTTATTGTTCAAGGTGAGTTAGTAAAAGTCACTGCTGGTAATGCCGCAACAAAAGATATGACAGAGGCATTTAAGTTACCCCAAAGTAATTAAGTAAACAAGATTCATTAATTAAATTTATCAAAAATGACCTACTCCAAAACAGGAGATAGGTCATTTTTTTCCTAGCGCGTTTTCTTCTACTATTAAAAATACTGGCGAGAGTATGCTGAATTAATTCTAGTAAATAACGTACTTCTTACAATCGCACTTTTGACATTTCACAATCTCATAAAAAAGGAGTCTTTAGTTAGAAGGGTCCCTTTGAGTTGTTTGTGGTAGAGCAATTCAGATTCACAATGTTGATGTCTGTAAGTCTTAGTCA
This sequence comes from Vagococcus penaei, assembly GCF_001998885.1. NCBI lineage: Bacteria > Bacillati > Bacillota > Bacilli > Lactobacillales > Enterococcaceae > Vagococcus > Vagococcus penaei. The sequence goes on along the minus strand of NZ_CP019609.1, from coordinate 1,518,728 downwards.
GTCTACGGCTTACGATAAAATCAGAAAAATTAAGAATAAAGTAAGTTATACAGATCTGTTGAAAAGTTTAAAATAAAAAATCAGTTTCGCATGATGTCCACTTTTTAAGTAGGAACTACTGTCAGTTGTTTTAAGTTCATCGTATACCAAAAAGCCAAAGAGATTTCCGTCTCTTCGACTTTTTTATGTAGTGCGTTCACATAAACTTTTTGAGCTTTCCTTATTCATCATCCATAGGAATAGCCACATAATCTTTCGACATGTTATCTCTAATAACTCCTGGAATTGACTCCCAAGAAACGAAAGAAATTCGGCGTACATATAACCCTTTATGTTGGACCATAGCATAATTTTTTCCTTCAGGAGACTGTCCTCCTTCAAAAGTTAGTAGACTAGTATCACCAAAAGGATCGTTGACTACCCTAATATTCTTATATGGATCAGGAAATTGGGCGATGTTTTCTTCCCTTTTCTTTAAGCTATATTTTTCCCCTCCGTTATACGTTACTTTTTTGGGTAATGTGGCATAACCTATCTCCATTTTCATGAATGGATTAAATCTATCGACTAATTGATTTTTGTATTGATATGTATTCAAAAATATAATTCCTGTTAAGACCAGTAAGCTACCTATAACTAAGCCATATTTATATATTTTTTTCTGTCGAAGATCTTTGTCAATTTTTTCCACTATCTTCACATCTCCTCTCAAAAACTCGTCTAAAGATATATCAAATATATCTGATAATTTTATTATCATAGAAACATCCGGATAGGTTCTTCCTGTTTCCCAACTTGAAATCGTTTTGTCAGATACATTCAATTGTTCGCCTAATTCTTTTTGTGTTAATTGATTAGACTGTCGGAATTCTTTTATTCTTTTGCTTATCTCCATTGAAATAACCTCCTAGTTTCATTATGCTTAATTTATACTCTATTTCTACCTTATCCTTGTAGAATTACTATTCTAAACACTCTACAAGTTGTAGATACGTCAATTTTACCATTAAAATCAATGTAAAAATAACAATCACTCAGAATAGAAAAAAACTGTTGAATCCAAAGATAGATTCAACAGTTTTTTAATTATTTTAACTATACGCTACTCATCCTTATAATTTTGGTAAATAGAAATTGCGATTATCTAAGCCAAAAATACGCTCTGTGTATTCACCCGGACTTACTTGTTTTAATGAGCCTAACATCATCTGAATCGAAGCATCTAAATTATCAATGTGATGTAAAATTTCCGCCTCCATGATTTTAGGGCGCACAGGTGACCCATATTCTAGCAATCCATGATGGGCAAGGACAACGTGTTTTAACACTAAAATATCTTCTTCTTGGTCATCCATATTTAGTTCTACGCAAGCTTTTGTAATTTCTTCATCTGCCATCACGATATGTCCTAGTAAGTTGCCAGATAACGTGTATTCCGTCGACAACGCGCCACTTAATTCTTTGACTTTACCTAGATCATGAAGAATAATACCTGCATATAACAATGCTGGATTTACTTCAACGTATTGCTGACACACAGTTTTTGCTAATCGCAACATGGTCACTGTATGAAAGGCTAGCCCACCTGCAAATGCATGATGATTACGTTTAGCTGCTGGAAAATCAAAAAATTCTTTTTGATATTTTGTTAAAATATGGCGGACAATCCGATGCCATTTTCCATGGTCAATCGCAAATAGGAATGTATTGATTTCCTCACGCATGTCCTCACTATTAACGGGCGCTTTTTCCATATAGAGTGTCGGATCATTTGGCTCACCCTCATGTGTTAATCGCAAACTAATAATTTTAACTTGGGGCATGTTTTGATATGTCTCACGCTTACCACCCAGACAAACCACTCTTCCGGCTTGAAATTTTTCAATTTCATCATCAGATGCTCCCCAATACTTCCCATCAATCGTCCCTGATGTATCTTGGAATGTGAACGCAATAAACTTTTTACCATTGCGTGCCACACGGACATCAGCGTTTTTTAACAAAACAAATAGTTCAAATGTTTCATCAACGACTAGTTCTCTTAATTTTTTCATTCAAAACGCTCCTTACAATGCAATAACTGCTTGTTTCGTTTGATCAAAATATTCCTTCATGTCTTTGTCAGAAGATAGACAAATCACTTGGGACTCTTTACCTAAAAATTGAATTAATTTAAACAATGTTTCTTTGCGTTTCCAATCAAAATGCAACCAACCATCATCAATAATAATTGGACTATGATAATCACTTTGATGCATTTGAATAAAGGCTAAACGGAACGAAATATATAGCTGATCTCTAGTACCAGTTGATAATTGTGTTGTTGCTAATGTTTGCCGCTGAGCATCTTTCACAACTAGTTGACTATCTTTGATTAGCACTTGTGTGTATCGTTCTTCAGTTAGTAAATTAAAGTAATTCGATACTGCCGTCAGTAAGCTCGGTAACTGCTGGTCAGATAGAAATTGAAACAACTCTTGGATAATTTCCTCAGCCATACGATAGACTAACCAATCATCTGAAAGTTGTCGTATCACACTTAATTGATTAGCCTGTTGTTGATACAATTCATCCAATGTACCATTTTTTTCCATTTCTTTGATATCAAATCGGACAGCTTGTAACGCATCTTGTGTCTTAGTAATCTCTTGTTCAGTTGCGTCTTTCGCCAATGATACTTGAATTAAACCATCATTAATTGAGGCTAAATCATAGGTTTGTGTCAAATCAAAATAATCTTCTAAGCGTAAACGTAAATCAGCTAATTCGCGCTGATTACTTTGAAGATTTGTTTGTTGTGATAACCAACTGATTACATCATCTAATTTTGTCATTTTTTGATCAGCTGTTAACTCGATTAATTTATTTAGTAAAGTTGATTGGTCCTGACGAAGCGTGTCTATGGTTTGTTGGAAAGATTCGGTTTTAGCATAAGCTACACGTTCAGTTTGTGCTAGAGCTTGTTGATCAGAAACAAACTGTTGTACAGCTTGGTATTGTTCACGAACTTTATCTGTTTCTAGTCCAATCCATTGTTTTGTAAATGCTAAATCCTCTTGGAATGTCTGCAACTTAGACTCGCACTCAGCTAATTGTTCTTTGCTTTGAGCAATTTTGCGTTGCAATTCTTGAAGCTGTACAACAACAGGAATTTTAGTTAACCAAGATGTTAATGTCTCTTTTAAGCGAAAGCCATATAACTTATGCCAAATCAATTTTTGATCCTCTATAACTGATAGTTGATTAGCCGTTGTTTCCAATTTATCATCCATTTTATTTAACTCATAAGCTAGCTCGTCTGCCTCAGCTAATTGTTTTTGATAATAATCTTTAGTTACCATTGGATTAAAGCTTGATACTGCTTGTTGTGCTGGTTCTGTAGCTGACTTAATCCAAAGGAAAACACCACCACCAACTAATAATACTGCTGGAACAATCAATAAAAGATTGGGTAGCAAAATCATTAGTAATAAGAATATAACTCCGATCGCTCCTAAAACAACACTAATCATTTGATTGGTACTAAAACCACGTCGACTAGCCACTTGATTCTGCGGTTGTGATTGCTCCATTGCCTCTTCCATACTCGTTAGTTGTTGGTCGAGCTCTTTCTTACGTATCATTAACCGACTTTTTTCATTCGTTAGAATAATCTTCTCACGAATTAAAATTTCCTCGCGTTCAGCCACGCCTTCAATCTCTTTTATCACACCTTGGTCTAGCTTTTCAGTCGTCACTCCTTGATCCATGTCATGAGTCGCACATAATTGTTCCAATTGGTGACTCTCATCTACCACTTGCTGTGTCAACATCTCTTGACGCTCACTTAATGATTCGACTGTCATTTGATTGGCAAGTAATTGATTGAATAAGGTTTGATTATCTAAATAGAACATAAAAGCTGGAGACACATTTTCTTGTTGCGTCGCTTGTTGTTCAAGCAATTCTTTTTCTTTCGCCTCTAAAAAACGATACTCTTGCAAGTTATCCTGAACTGCCATTACCGTTTGTGGTTCAGATGGTCTTGTCGCACCAACTTCTTGTTCTAGACTAGTGTACTCAACATATAAAGCAAACCGCTTTTGTTGCTCAATAAAACGTTGTTCTTGAGTAACTTCTTCTACCAAACGTTGCCGTAAGTTAACCAAATTCTCTGTTAACGCGTCTTGTTCTGCTAACTTCGTGCGATAACTTTGTTCTTGATTTTCAATTGCTGTAATTTTTTGTTCAAGTAATTTAAACTCTTTTAATTGACGATTGAGTTCAGGTAAGCGCCCTGTTGGTTTAAAAATTTGTTGACGTTCTTTAAGAAATACATCAGTTAAATTATTTAATTGTCCACTACCAGTTAGACCAACTGACAGCAGTAAATGCTGCAATCGTACCTCATCCATTTGAGTTAAATCAGTTAATTGTTCGTGTTGAAAACTAAAAACTTGATCAAATAGTTGGCTAGTTAACGGACTAATAATTTTCTTCAATAGTGACTCTTGACCCGTTTGACCATCTTCTAATGTAACATTGGCTTGACCCTTAGCCTTATTCTTAAACCGTTCAATTGTTACATGACCATATGTCGGATGATCTAATTCTAAGCGTCCACCATAAGAAGATCCTGATAATGGTTCAAAATCACGTGTCATCTCTCGCTTATTTGGAAAACCAAATAACATCGCTCGAATGAATTGATAAATCGTGGATTTACCTGATTCATTTCCACCAAAAATTAATTGTGAACCCTCAGTTAAATAGAAGGTTTGATTGTCAAATTGACCAAAGCCTTGAATATGTAAACTCGTTAGTTTCATTGGACAACCTCACTTTTAAATCGGATTTTATCTTTGATTAACTGTGTGCTACGTGCAATACACTCCGTCACATCATGTTCATCCCATTCTAACCGGCTAGCAATTACCGAATTCTGTAAAATATCACTCCCGATGCGCTTAAACTCACTCATATCATAAAACTTACGACTCAAATCATCAATTAAGTCAGCCTCAAATCCCATCACTAAATCATCGCTAAAGGATTCAGTCAAACTAACTTGAGTCAGATATTTTTTCTGGTCAGTTAGGGTTAACAACTCTTGTTGAAGGTAATCCGTAATTTCCCGTTGGTCTTGTTGTAAATCTAATAAATAATCAGATTTTCCACACTGTAAGGCTAAGTTGATCACCAGTAAATCCGAATCAACAGGAACCGTTGTTAGATAGTCTAAAACGACTTTTAATAATTCTTGGCGATCTTTGATTGTCTCAACATCAATCATAATGTTGTCCCAAACAATTGGAGCTAGTTGGTGCCACTCATAATCTACTTGACCATTTTTTAGTGTCACACTCACGACACCTTTACCTTGTGTTTCTTTACGCTGATGTCCTTGCGGTGTACCGGGATAAATCGTTGCAGGATGCTCCCGTATCACGTCACTCTTATGAATATGACCAAGCGCCCAGTAATCATAACTTGGCGTCAAATCAGAAATGGTAAATGGCGCATAGTTTCCATCTTTACCAACTTGTCCATGATAAAAACCAATATGATAAGTCGCTTGTGTATTCCGTTCTGGGAACTCAAGTGCTTTGTAATCTGTAATCCACTGGTGTTGATAAGAAAAACCACTAATCGCAACTGTTTCCCCATTTTTTAACGGTAAGATTTTAGTTTCGACCGCTTCTTCTGTAAACAGTAGGACATTTTCAGGCCACTCAAACCAATAGCGAGTCGGTGAATAGTAATCGTGATTACCAAATGATAAGACAACCGTTATGCCTTGATCGTTCAAACGATTAAATTGTTCAATCAGTATTGCTTGAATTCGAATAGATGACACAGCTTGATGAAATGTATCACCAACAATCAATAAAAAGTCCACAGCTTCGTTGATACACTGATCGACTAAACGTGTTAAGACAGTCTCATTCGCCTGATTAACCAGTTGTTTTACTGTTTCGTTATCCGTATTAATTCCTGAAAATGGCTGATCAATATGTAAATCGGATGTATGAATAAATTTCATGTCACCACTCCTTTCTGTTTATCATACCTAGTTTTAGGTTATTTTTCTAGAAAAAAATAAGGGTGGTAAGCTTATCACTTAATCACCCTTATAAGTTGGTTAATTAATCCATTTGGTATAATTCTTGAACTGGTGTCATGATAATACGATTTAAATCGTTAATAACCATACTAAACGCTTGCTCTTTTTCCATTAAAGCTTGGATTAACTCAGATTCTTTGACGCGTTCAGCGATAGCTTGTGATGCTGTAATGTCTTCTTCTGTAATTTCTAATCCTTGCATTTGCTTTTGTTGTAAAGTCATTTGAAGTGTTTGAAATTCTTTAAATAAATCAAAGACTGCATTATTAGCTTTCATGTCTGTAAAGGCTAATTGTAATGCCTTATATTCGTTTGTTTCACGAATTTCTTTTTCTAATTGGTTCGCTGTATCATAGATATTTACTGTCATGATAAGTCTCCTTCTGTTCATAAAATATACTACGTTTTCATTGTAACATGCTTCGTTTTAAATTCCTATTAATTACTGAGAAAAACGACCCCAGAAATTATCTAGGACATCCCCAACACGGTCAACACCTTGTTTAATACCATCAGTCACTTTATTGACACCTTCTTTGACGCCATTACCAAAATTATTGGCACTATCTTTTACCTTATTACCTAAGCCATCCCAATCCGTGCTTTCATCACTAGATGATTCACTATTTTGTTGACTCACATCAGCAACTGAAAATGGGGTGTTTGGTGAAGCTGCTAAAATCCGTTCCATCTCATCTTTGAAAATTCCAGAAAGTAAACTACTGCTTGACCCCGTCAGATAATGATCTTTTCCACTCTTATCAAATCCAATCCAAGTCGCAACAACAACATCTGGTGTATAACCAATAATCCATTGGTCTTTTGACATACCATCCGCATTAATATTTTCCGTCGTTCCTGTTTTACCAGCAATCGTAAAGCCACTTGGATTGGCTTCAATCCCCGTACCGGAACTAAAGACACCCTGCAACATACTCGTCATTGACTCAGCAACTTCTGGTGTCGTTACACGTGTTGACTTAGATTTCGCATTCTCATAAATAATCGCGCCAGTAGGATCTTCAATTCGGGTTATAAAATGGGGATCTTGCCGCACTCCTTCATTGGCAAAAACACTATAGGCACTAGCCATAGCAAGTGGCGTCGTTCCTTTAGTTAATCCACCTAAAGCTAAGCCATAGTAACGGTCTTTCTCATCCAATTTAATTCCAAACTGTTCGGCTTTTTTATAACCACGGTCAATGCCCATTTCATGTAGTAACCAGACAGCTGGAGCATTTAAACTCTGAGCTAAGGCATCATACATTGGAACTTCACCACTGTAAGTTCGTGAATAGTTTTGTACATCATAGTAATCTAGGGCTTCATCTTTTAAAATATCTTCTGGCTGATAACCGGCTTCTAATGCTGATGTATAAACAGACAATGGTTTCATTGTTGAGCCCGGTGACAAATTGGAGTTCAATGCCCGATTAAACCCTCGATACTGATACTCACGACCAGCAATCACACCCATGACCCCACCCGTTTTAGGGTCGACGGCTATCGATGTCCCTTCAACAATTGCACCATCTTTTGCATTTTGAGGGAATAAACTATCATTCGCAAATGTTTGATCCATTCCTTGTTGATATTGTTGATCTAATGAAGTGAATATTTTATATCCTCCATTAGAAATCTCATCATCCGTTAGTTTTGTCACTCTAACGGCTTCATCAATTACCGCATCAAAATAAGACGGGTAACGATAAGAACCGTGGTCTGGTTGATAATTATCATTAACATATAATGGTTCAGACATCAGTTGTTTCGCTGTGGCCTCATCTAATTTTCCATTATCAACCATTACTGATAGCACTGTATCGCGTCTAGCAATAGCATTATCCATGTGATCAATTGGGTTATAGATACTTGGGCCTTTTAACATACCCGCTAAAACTGCCGCTTCATCAATCGTGACATCTTTAGCGTCTTTACCAAAGTATTTACGTGACGCATCTTGGACACCCCAGACACCATTACCAAAATAGGCTTTATTCAAATACATTTCTAAAATTTCATCTTTGGAATATTTTTTTTCAATCTCAATCGCTAGAAATAACTCACGGGCCTTCCTTGTTAACGTTTGGTCAGCGCTCAGCTTCGCGTTTTTCGCTAGCTGTTGGGTAATTGTACTACCTCCACCACCACTGGCATTACGATTAATGACGCCACGGACAGCCGCCCGAGCAATCCCTTTAACATCGTACCCGTGGTGCTCATAAAATCGCCGATCTTCGGTTGATACAACTGCATCTTTAATATAAGGCGATATTTGGTCAATCTGAACAAAACTACCCTTCGCTCCGTAAACAGCAAGCGTCCCAGCTTTTTCATTATCACGATCATAAATCGTTGTGACTTGTTCTAAACCAGTTTTTAACGTGTCAATATTTGCTGTTTTAGCTAAATAAAACAGATAAATACTGCTAATTAATGTAATAGATAGAGCTAACAAAAGTAAAATTTTATTAATATAAAACTTCTTCCAAATACGTTTACGCCACTTTCTAAATCGTATCCAATGAGGCTTAAACCACGTCCAACCTTGCGCTAGCTTCTCTCTACAAACAGTTAGTATTTTTTTAACGTCCATAGTCTCTCCTCTAATAGTATTTATAATTATCCTTGTTAAAATAATGACTTCATTCTAACACAGGTCTGACAAATAAAAATGAGTCCAAAGTCCGAACCGTCCTTTAGTTTATCATGAAGTTATTAATTTTCTATGTTACAATTTTAAAAAAAGCATAAAGAATCGTTGAATAAATTAAAAGGAGGTCAAATTAATGGAATTAACTATTTCATTGCCAGAAAACCAACCCGATACTACCATACGAACTTTACTTGAAGACGAGTGGCTAATCCCAAGAAAAGTCCGTCACTTTTTACGCACACGAAAAAATGTCCGTTTAAATCAACAACCTGTGATGTTTCATGAAATCGCACATGCTAAAGATGTAATAACCCTATACTTCGAAGATGATGACTATCCTAAACCGATTATTTCATTAGGCCAAGCAGATAAAGTCTCTATTTTATTTGAAGATGAACACATTATCATTGTCGATAAACCCGCGGGCGTAAAAACACATCCTAACCAACCAAATGAAACCGATACCTTATTCAATCATGTGGCTGCTTACTTAGTTACTCAAAATCAAGTTCCTTATGTCGTACATCGATTGGATAAAGAAACTAGCGGAGCCATTGTATTTGCAAAAAATCCGATTGTTTTACCCATACTTGGACGAATGCTCGAAAAAAAAGAAATTACACGCCTTTATGAAGCTGAAATTGATGGCCAACTGACGACACCGTCGCTCACAATTAATAAAAAAATTGGCCGCGACCGACATGATCGTCGCAAACGTATTGTCGATTCACGAAATGGGCAGCATGCTATCACACACGTCACTGTGAACCAAACTATGTCTCGTACCTCATGGGTGACATGCCAATTAGAGACTGGTCGGACCCATCAAATTAGAGTTCATTTAGCAGCAATTGGGCATCCGATTATGGGTGATCCTTTGTATCATCCACGTCCAAACGCACGGAAACGTCTGCAACTACATGCTAAACAATTATCATTACAACATCCCTTTACGAAAAAATTAATTGACGTATCGACCGATTCACGATTAGCACCTAACTAATCGCCTAGTAGACATTAGAAATCAGAGACTTTCAATATTACGACACTCTATCACTAATTTGTTTGACTTTTAGGAGTATGCTCCACTTTAAAAACTATCTTATGGTAAAATAATAAGCAATACGAAAGGGGCTTCTGATTATGAAACGTAAAATGATTCATGTCTCATTTATCATTGTCGCATTGCTCTTATTTTTCTTCATTAAGCCAAATCCCTTGGTCAATTTATGTTTAATTGCGCTCTTTGCTTGGTGGATTTGGTTGAGCCCTTTCAACAAATAAACTGACTAATCACTGTACTTAAAAGGAGACTGTATGTTTTTTATTCTATCAACTTTACTTATTTTTATCGTATCGATTAAAATAGCATCGTTAATTGGTGCCATTTTATTAGCAACCTTTTTCAAATTAAAACAACGAATTCAAGGGTTATCTGACCAGGAATGGGGACATTATTTTGATTCAATGGATACATATGGCTTGTTATTACGTATGTATATAGCCTATTTTGTCGCTCTAACTGGCGTTGCTATTTTTAATACCTTTTTATTTTGGCATGGCTTTTTTGGTTATGGCATCGCTCTAATTTTGGCCGGTCTATTTTATACTTATTCACGATACAAACAAAATAAGGATAAAATCAGACAACTGTTTAACAAAAAAAGCTAACTGGAAATTTTATATCAAACAAAAAATCATACCAATAAAAATCTTTATTAATAACTAAAAGACGTTCGCTAAAATGATTTAGCGAACGTCTTTTAGATTATTTAGTTTAATACGCTCTTGCCCAATGCATCATGTACTTAGCATCTTCACCAGTCCACAAATCTTTCACACCAGTTAAATCATCGTTTTGGTGCTCAAAACTCCAACAACGTGTCGTTGCACCAGTTTCTTCTTTCACCATATCTTCAACTGCTTCATCACCAGCCCAAGGTGCTAAAACAAAACCACCTTCAGCAATTAACTCATTGAATTCTTCTTTAGTATGAGCTACGCGTGTTTTTTCTTGTTGTCTTTCTTTGGCACGGTTAAACATATCCACATGAATAGTGTCAAGCAACTCAAGTAATGTCGCATTTAAGTTATCGTCTAGTGGTAATGTCACTTTTTCTAACGTGTCACGACGAACAGCTACAACGTGACCTGCTTCAATATCTTTAGGTCCAATTTCTAAACGAATTGGGTAACCCTTCATCTCCGCTTCACTAAATTTCCAGCCTGGTTGTTTGTCACTATCGTCCACTTTAACCGTCATATCGCTTGCTAATTGAGCTTTCAAGTCAAAGGCTTTATCAAGAACGCCTTCTTTGTGTTGAGCGATTGGGACAATCATAACTTGAGTTGGTGCTACTCTTGGAGGTAAGACTAATCCACGGTCATCACTATGAACCATAATCATCCCACCAATTGAGCGAGTCGTAATTCCCCAAGAAGTTGTGTTAACGAATTGTTCCTTACCTTCTTTGTCAGTATACATAATCTCAAAGGCTTTTCCAAAATGGTCTCCCAAGTTGTGCGATGTAGCAATTTGTAAGGCTTTACCATCATACATTAATGTTTCATTTGTATATGTTTTATCCGCTCCGGCAAATTTTTCACTTTCAGATTTAATTCCAGTTACAATTGGAATCGCTAAAACATCTTGACACACACGTACATATAAATCTAAAATATTACGCGCTTCAGTATCCGCTTCTTCATAACTAGCATGGCTCGTATGACCCTCTTGCCAGAAAAATTCAGTCGTACGTAAAAATGGACGTGTATTTTTCTCCCAACGTACCACACTTACCCATTGATTATATAAAACAGGCAAATCACGGTGAGAATGAATAATCTTTTTAAAATGTTCACAGAATAACACTTCAGATGTTGGACGAACAGCTAAACGTTCTTGTAATTCGTTGTTCCCACCTTGGGTTACCCAAGCAACTTCTGGTGCAAAGCCTTCAACGTGCTCAGCTTCTTTTAATAATAAACTCTCAGGGATAAACATTGGCATTAAGACATTTTCATGACCTGTTGATTTTAGCTCAGTATCAATAATTTCCTTAATTTTTTCCCATAATGCTGTCCCGGTTGGGCGAACAACCATACACCCTTTCACACTTGAATAGTCACATAATTCTGCTTTTAAACACACATCCGTATACCATTTTGCAAAATCATCATCTCGACTTGTAATTTGCTTCACAAAACCATTTTTCTTAGCCATTTTAGTGCCTCCTATTTTTTGAAATTCAATACTTTTCTATAAAAAAAATAAAAAACTCTACTTGATGCAAGGACCTGAATCGGCGGTACCACCTTGCTTCAAAGTAGAGTTTACTTTACAACTTATGTTTAGATGATAAAGGTATCTAACCTAGTAATCTGGTAGGTTCAAGGACTTACATTAAAATCTTTCAGCAAATGATTTCTCTCTGTCAATGGTAAGTGACCCTTTACTATTCCAAAAGTGTGCTATTTAATTTATTCATTTATTAATCTACTCAGGTTAATCATTTATTGTCCGTATTCACTAACTATTCTAATCAATCAACTTAATGACTAATTTGCCGTTATGACACACGTTCGATTCTATCATTCTTCAAATTTAATGTCAATTACGACTCAATAGTCAACACTTGTAGCTAACGGAATTAACGGAAAGCTTGTAATGCGTGACTATCGATTTCCGTTTCATACTTTTCAAAGAATGTTGCTAATTTACTAACCACTTCATGATTTTTACCAAACATATCATTTTCAACTTGTAGGACTAATAACGGTTCATGTAAACTTAAGCGTAATAAAAACCAACCCGAACCATATGTTTCATTGACATTAACTCGGATACCTTCTTCATTATCAAAATCAACAGTAAAACCTGGCGTTTCATTCACAAAATCTTCCAATCGACTAATAATTGCTCGTCCTGTCGCGCGATCATCCGTTGTTTTAATTTTAAAACGGTATTCATCTGTTTCCACTGGCTGTTTTAACCCTGAAATAAGGTCACTTAATGTCTTACCCTCTTGACGCAATTTAGGAAGTAGCATTAAAATCTTAGCAATCACATATGCCCCATCGTCTAAAAAGTAATTTTCCTTGAAAGCTGCATGTCCGCTTGTTTCAATGGCTAATGGTGTAGAAATGCCTTGTTTATTCAATTCTATCGCTTTGTTAATCACATTGCGGTAGCCACATAAGTAACGAACTTGTTTGCCTCCTAAAGATTCAATAAACGTTTTCAAATGACTTGACGTTGGGGAGTTAGTCACAATCGTTTGATTGGCACCATCGACTAAAATAATTTGTGCTAAAACAGCGATTAGATTATTTCGATTGATGACAGCTCCAGTAGCATCAACAACCGCTGCTCGATCAACATCTGTGTCAAAAATAACACCTAAATCAGCTTGATTTGCTAAAACCGCTTGGCGGATGCTAGCCATTGCTTCTTTATTATCCGGATTAGGCATATGGTTTGGAAAATGACCATCTGGTTCTAAAAATTGGCTACCGGTAATATCCGCACCTAAGGCTTCCAAAACTAAAGGTGCAAAGAAACCACCCGCACCATTTCCAGCATCTAAAACAATATGAAATCCTGCTAAAGGTTTTTCTAAAGATGTTCCCTGTTGAATCTTAGTCACTAAATCTTGTGCATAAGTTGGGATAATTGATTGAGTAATCACTTGTCCTGATTGATTTTCCAAATTTATAGTATCTGTATGAGACATAATAAAATCAATATCTTCATGCTCGGCGCCACCATCACGGGTAAAAATTTTAATACCGTTATAGTAGTAAGGCAAATGACTCGCTGTAATCATCACACTTGCATCTACATCAAAATCAGCAAACTTGGTTGCCATAAACATAGCCGGTGTGGTTGCTAATCCGGTATCAATGACAGTAACGCCTGCTTTCAACCATGTCTCAACCAAGGCTTCTTTCAACACATCTGCAGATAAACGACTATCATGTCCAATGGCTAATTTAAGTCCCGATAACGGTAACTTTTTCTGTTGGGTTAACCAGTTTAGAATCCCAAAACCAATTTGCTTCGCTTCAGTGGCTGTCAAGGTTGCTGGAAATTCCTCCGTAGTAATCGCAATTCCACGAATATCTGACCCGTTTTTTAATTTTTCTAACGTCATGTTTGCTCCTCCTAATAAGACCGTTTACATTACTGACATAATCTATTATACCAAAAGACACCCTAAAAAAACTAGCTAAGCTTATTGCCTCTTACCTCTTGCTTAGTATATAAATGACTAATTTCATGGGCGCTTATTTTTACGCCCTTCACAAATAATGGTACAATAATGAAAATAATACTTTGAATGAAAGAAGGTTTTAGGATGCAACAACCAGCAGATGTTTTAACATTTTGGTTTAAGGATGCCACACCAGAACAACGCTTTAAAAAAGATATTGCTTTTGATCAACAAATTCGTCAACAATTTTTTGAGACACATCAAGCTCTAGCTAAATGTGAAGGAGCTAACTGGCGCCAAACAATTCATGGGCGCTTAGCTGAAATCATTGTTCTTGATCAATTCTCACGTAATATGTTTCGTCAGACTCCACAAGCTTTTGCCTATGATTCACTGGCCTTAATTTTGGCACAAGAAGCGGTTGCTACCCAGCAAACTGAGCAATTGACTACTGATGAACTAGCCTTTCTACTAATGCCATACATGCATTCAGAATCACCTATCATTCACCAAGAAGCCGTTAAACTTTTTGCGAGTCCAGGACTTGAGTCTTATCTTGATTTTGAAATTCAACATAAAACTATAATTGACCGTTTTGGTCGCTACCCACATCGCAATGTCATCTTAGGACGTTTATCAACAGTGGAAGAATTAGCCTTTTTAGGTACACCTAACTCATCATTTTAACTAAAAAAAGCTGTTTTAAACGTTAGAAGAAACGTTCTAAACAGCTTTTTTCTAAACAGAAGTATTGAATAAATTAAAACTAATTAGGCTCATTAGGACAGACAATAATAATAGAATAGCCATGATTAAAATTGGCATAAACGTTAAAATCTTATCTTGTTGGCTTTTTACAGGTAAAGTCCGGTAGTAAAAGAATGCTATAATTACACCAACAAAATTAAGTGTTAAAACTTGTTGAATCATAGCGAATACTAGATATCTACCAAGAATACTATGTTGACTTACTTGAGTTTTATCAATCATCAAAAGCATTAAAGCTAGTACAATCATTAGACAGCTTAATAATAAGCCTACTGCAAATGTACCAGTATTAGTTAATAATTCTTTAAAAGTGACTGATAATTTCAAACTAGTCATACCTGTGTAACAGAGGAAGACAACAGGTATAAGTATCCAATATCCTACTAATATATTTCTCCATAAATTAGTTCGCTTGATTCCAAACATAGTATTCACTCCAATTCATTGTAATGTGTGACATAAAATCGAACGATATAATCCAATAATAAGTGCAAAGTGACAAAAGATAATGTTTCAATATTTTCTCTAACAGGAAATTCCGTTAGATAATAAAAAAAATGATGTGTCGCATGTTGGGAAATAAAATTAGCTCCCGAACGGGTGACTGAAATAATTTTAATACTTCTGATATTTAATTCCAACAGCGTATTTTTTATACCTGGTGTCTCACCGCTTAAAGAGACAATTACCAAACAATCTTGACTGGTCATAATACTCATCATCATCTCTAATTCAGTCTGATCAGGAATTAGAATGACTTTTTTTCCACAAGCAATTAATTGCTTGGAAAATTCTTCGGCTGCTTTTCTTTGAGAGTAACCTGTTCCATAACAATAAATAATTTGGCTAATAGCAAGTAAATCTGTAGCTTGCTGAATTCCATCATTATCGATATTCTTTAATGTATTCTGAATATCAGCTGTCTGACTTTTGAACAAATCAAATCCTGCTTTTTTCATTGCTTTTTTTTGCTTTGTTTCTTGATTGAGTAAGAATTTAAATTCTGAATACCCCGAAAAGCCTAATTTTTTCATTAAACGAATAATAGTCGATTTGGAAACATAAGATTTTTCACTTAATTCCGAAATACTGAATTGAGTAACTGAGCTTTTATTTTCAATGATATATTTTAATAGTTCCTTATCTAAATCACTCAATTTACTTTGATCATTATTCAACAATTGGTCTAAAATCAAACGAATAGCCCCCTTCTTATTGTTAACCTACTATCATTATACATGATAATAAGGAGTGCAATAAAATATTTCGAGACTATTCGTTCAATAATTATCTTTAAATTAACTCAATTCTGGCCAGAAACCTTTATTCGCTTCAATTAAAGCATCTAGCAACTCTTTCGCAACACCAGCATTCGGTACCGTTTTAGATAACGTTAAAGCTTGCCATAGTTTTTGATAAGATCCTTCTGCCCAAGCTTCTACTACTAGTTTTTCTACAGCAACTTGTTGCTCCATCATTCCTTTTTGGAAACGTGGGATTGTTCCTTGAACAAGTGGTTCTGGACCATTCACACCAACAATACATGGCACTTCTACCATTGCCGTTTCATCAAAATTCACAATAGCACCTTTATTTTCAACAATTAACAGCATCCGTTCATGTGTGTTATAAGCAATCGCTCTAGCTAAGTCTACAATATAACTAGCGTGCTCATCAAT
The DNA here is from genome assembly GCF_001998885.1 of Vagococcus penaei. Taxonomy (NCBI): domain Bacteria; kingdom Bacillati; phylum Bacillota; class Bacilli; order Lactobacillales; family Enterococcaceae; genus Vagococcus; species Vagococcus penaei. The sequence goes on along the minus strand of NZ_CP019609.1, from coordinate 1,502,309 downwards.
CTCTAAGCTAGAACCTTTTGCTGTACCATTGGCAACAATTTTATCACATTCACCAAAAACATGTTTTTCACGACCATCCATGACTTCATTGGCACGTGTATACTCAGGATTAGCATGCTCTACAGCTTCTTGAGGATACAAATAATATTTTAAATAGGTATTTGGTAGCGTATCTGGATCTACAGCATATAAATCTTTAGCCTTTGAGAATGTATCCATCCAACTAGCATCGGTATGTTGAGATTCTTCCATCTCTTCTTTCAATGAATAACCATGTTTACCAACATGTGCTTTAATCTGAGGCATTAAGTCATTACCCTCTAAATCTCTAATATCTGTCCACCAACCAAAATGATTCAATCCATAGTAACGGACAACCATCTCTTTACGTGAAGATAAGCCAATAGCTTTAGCCATTCGTTCTTCAATTCCAACAGGCATGTCACAAATATTAATAATTTTTGAATTCGGTCTTAATTTACGTGTTGCTTCGGCTACGATTGCTGCTGGATTAGAATAATTTAGCATCCAAGCATTAGGAGAATATTGCTCCATGTAGTCAATTAACTCAAGTACCCCACCAATTGAACGCATACCATACGAAATACCACCAGGACCACAAGTTTCTTGTCCTAAGACCCCGTAATTCAATGGGATTTTTTCATCTTTTTCACGCATAGCATATAATCCAACACGAATATGTGCCATCACAAAATCAACATCAGTAAAAGCTTCTTTTGGATCAGTGGTTGATAAAAAGTGGATGTCCGGTGCACTTTCTTTAATAATAATACGACAAGCATCTGCAATATGTTTTTGACGTTCATCTAAATTATCATAAAATTTAATTTGACGAATAGGGAACCGTTCCAAATTATCCAATAACATAAGAACAATACCCGGTGTAAATGTACTTCCGCCGCCTGCAATCACAATTGAAAATTTCTTCATTTTAATCTATCTCCATTTCTATAATAATTATTACTTATAATATTTTTTCAAACTGTTCTCTTACTTGAGGAACATCTAAACCAACAATCACTTGGAATGCCTTACCATTTCTAACAACACCATGTGCTCCACCAGCTTTAAATGCTGCATCTGGCTGAACCTTAGTTTCATCTTTGACAGTAATTCTTAACCGTGTCGCACAATTGTTCACTTTTTCAATATTTTCTGATCCACCAAAAGCATCCAAGAAAATAATCGCACGATCTAAATACTGTGAATTCGGTTCTCCTGTTTCTGTCACACCAACTTTTGCTTGTTTTTCTTTGAAATCTTTTTTACTATACAACTTCACTTCCTCTGCATTATCTTCCCGTCCCGGTGTAGCAAAATTAAATTTTAAAATTAAGAATCTAAAAATGAGGAAATAAATCACAGTGAATGCTAAACCAATGACTAACTGCGTAAAAATCATTCCCTTATGATTTGCAAATAAAGGAATCCAGTTTTTTGCTAGTAAATCAATAAAACCACCACCCATATCACCAACAACACCAAAACCATACATTGTTGCTGCCATTGTTGCCGCTAATACAGCATGAACAACGAATAAAACGGGTGCAACAAATAAGAATGTAAATTCTAATGGTTCAGTAATACCAGCTAAAACAGCTGTTAAAGTAGTTGGAATAAGAATTGCTAACACTTTTTTACGATTTTCTGGTTTAGCGGTAAAGTAAAATGCTGCCGCAATACCTGGTGACGCAAAAATCTTAGAATTACCATGTAGAGCAAACCCACCTTCTGGGAATAACTTTTTCAGTGGTTCCGTTGTTTGAGAGTATTCATTTAAGTGGGCCATCCAGTATTTAGTGATTCCACCTTCAACAACGGCTGGACCAAAAATAAATGGTGTGTAAATAAAATGATGAAGCCCTGTTGGAATTAAAATCCGTTCCAAGAAGGTATATAGCCAAACACCAAATATTCCCGAGGTAGCTAAAAATCCTTGCATTGAGCTAATACCAATTTGTAGTTTAGGCCAAACAAGAGCTGTTAAAAAAGCAACAGGTAACATTGCAAAGAAGCCAATAATCACGACTAATGAGGAACCTTGAAATACTCCTAAGAAATCTGGTAATTTAGTGTCAAAGAAACGATCATGAATATAAACAACAATAGCAGAAATAACAATGGCGCCAATAATGCCAGTATCCAAGGTCTTAATACCACCGATTAGTTTTAAGCCACTTTCGCCACCAGCCTCTAACGTGAAATCAACACCAAAGAATGAACCAAAATATTTAACCATACCACTGACAAAATAATTGAATGTCGTATAGATAACAAATGCTTCCATT